>NZ_JBHFLM010000051.1:0-29426 GCF_041928655.1 Pelatocladus sp. BLCC-F211
GTCATTTACGTAATTTCACATCTTGTTTAGTTATATAAGCTTCTTTTTTCTACTTAAAACTTTTCTCACTTCTGGAGTCACTTTTTTACACTCCTATTGCCTAATTAGTGGTTTATCCCCAGAGGTGCAAGATATAAGTTGTGCGGGCTTTTTTTAATGCAAATCTGCATCCCAGACACCAATATAAATTTTATCTTCTGAGTTGCGTTGAATCACACCTCTTACTCCCCCAGCACTAAAAGAGTATTGGTTAATTTGACGTTGATAGACTCGTTGCAGTGCTTGATTAATTTCACCAGAACCACTTCCTCCCAGCATCCCTTGCAAAGTAGATTGCATCACCTGGGGTGAAACAGATTGAGCAAAGGATACTTCTGTTTGCCGTAACGCTCCTGATTTACGGTCAAATAAATAACCAAGATCGACCTGATTTGGATGTAAGCGATAAAGATAAGCGCGGGTGTTCCATAAACCTCTAGAAACTTTAGCGGGTTTTCCTAGTGAGGATTTCACAGTATTTTCCGAAGTACCTGTGGGATAAGCAGGAACACTTATATTACTAGTAGGTGCAGTAGCAACTTTTGGTGGATTTTCCTGCGGTGGGGGTGGTATTGGTGTCTCAGGAGTAGGATTTTCAGCAGTTTGTTGCTGTTCTGGCGTGGGGACTGCTGCGGTTTGAGAATCTTCTGGCGGTGCTGTTGGTGTAACTGGTGTAACTGTGGATGGTTGTTGCTGCGGTGCAGATACAACTGGAGGTGTAGTAGGAGTAGAAGATTCTGGTTGCTGCGGAGAGGTAGGTATTAAAGGCGACTGGAAAGCAATAGGTGTATTGGCAGGTTCAGTGGTGGGAACTACGGATGAGGGTGTAGAACTTGGATTTGTTGGGGTGGGTGCTTGTGTAGTTTCTGCTGTGGGCGTTGTATCAATAGTTGCTTCTAGTTGTGGTTGGCGAGTCATATTCGCGATCGCAATCCCAGCAATCAAACCACCGAAAACTAAACTACCAAAAATCACCGCAGGTTTTTGCCAATTAGTAGAACTGGAAGACGCAGGAATAAAAGCCGACTTTTGTGCAGAAGCAAAAGGCTGAGTTGCTTGCGTATGTGCAACCGCAGGGGACAGGGCAACTGTCGATTGAGTTGTTGAATATGATGGTTTTGGGGGAAGAGTATTTGCAGATTGCAAAGCATGTAACATTTTGCTAGCAGTCGAGTAGCGATCGCTCGCTTGAGGCTGAGTTGCTTGTTTGAGGATCATTGCTAATTCTGGCGATACCCCAGGGGCAAAATCCTGCCAAATTACCTCCCCTGTTTGTTGGTTAGTTGGTAACTCGTGTGGCGGCTTACCTGTCAACAGATAAATTGCTGTCAAACCCAAGCTATAGATATCAGTACCATAAACTGGGCGTCCTATGGCTTGTTCACTAGGCATATACCCCGGTGTGCCAATCACCAGAGATTGAGTTAAATAACCTGGTGTAGCAGCGATCGAACGTATGGTTTCTTTGACTGCACCAAAATCAATTAATACAGGCTGATTATTGGTAATGCGAAGAATAATATTATCAGGCTTGATATCCCGATGAATTATACCTTTACTATGGACATAATTTAAGACTGATAAAAGATTTAATAATATTTCTCTGACTGTATCTTCACTGATTGGCCCTTGGGCTTCGACAAAGTTTGTTAGAGTTTGACCTTGAATCCATTCTTGGACAAGATAAAATTGTCCGTGTTCAGAAAAATAAGCGTAGAGTTTGGGTATTTGATCACTACCTTCACCCAAAAACTCTAAAGTAGCTGCTTCCCGTTCAAACCGTTGTTGGATCATTTTGTAGGTTTGCGGGTCGTTTGTCACTGGTTTGAGTTGCTTAATCACACAGCGACGTCGAGAAGGCATGTGGGTATCTTCTGCTAAAAAGGTTTCGCCAAACCCCCCAGCAGCAAGTACTTGGATAACTTTATAGCGGTTATTTAACTGTGTTATGGTCATGCTCCATTGAAAGTGAGCGTCTTTACAAATTTATCTTAGATGTTATAGACGTATCACAGGCGAGGTATTATGCCAACAAAAATTTTGGCGTTGACTAAATTGCTGTTTTTATAGCGAATATCAATGTAGATTGATGAATACTTATGGTTTTTACGTGGGCATTGATGGTGTTTTGATCGCGAACACAGCACAGATACACAATACTTAGACATAACCTTTATGGAGATGATTCGATTGCAAATTTGCGAAGATGACCTCACAGGTAAAAAAATCGCTGATCTTCTGCGAGAACATCTCGAAAATATGTATGAGATTAGCCCGCCCGAAAGCGTTCATGCTCTTGATTTAGATGCATTGCGATCGCCCGATATTACTTTTTGGTCAGCTTGGGAGGGCTATGAATTACTCGGATGCGGCGCCCTCAAAGAACTAGATTCAAGAACTGGTGAAATCAAATCAATGCGTACCGCTAAGGCTCACCGCCGTAAGGGTGTCGCCTCTAAAATTCTTGAACACATCATCAAAGAAGCCGAACGGCGTGGTTACGATTGTCTGAACTTGGAAACAGGGGCTTTTAGTGAGTTCGCCCCCGCACGAGCCTTGTACACACGTTATGGATTCGAGTACCGAGGTCCCTTCGCTGACTACATTGATGACCCGAATAGCGTATTTATGACGAAAAAACTCTAGAAACCGCTGATCAAAATTGGCATATTTCTTGAAAACCTGGCAATCACGCCTAACGACCAAGCTCACCAGACGTAGAGAACCTGATCTGCGACTTCTTTTAAAGCTATTAGTGACCAAAACTCATTCTCTATAAAGATTTTGAAGTTTTACTCTCAAAATTAGTATCAAGTACAATAAATGGTAAAAGGGGAAAGATATCCCTTATGACTTGCGAAATATTGTGCTATAAACCGAAAAATTGCATACTCATCGTGTATCAAAACATAAACCCCAACATTTATTAGCCAAACTATGCCGCAGGATTCCTACGAAAAGAATCTTCGTGGGCATTCTAATATGTTTGTAAGAATGAGTATAAATATTTTAACTAAAAAAATTTTAATTTTAAGTGCAAATCCGATAGATACAGATCGGCTCCGTTTAGATCAGGAAGTCCGCGACATCAAAGAAGGGTTGCGACTAGTAAAAGAGCGCGATCAATTTATTATTGACTGTGAATGGGCAGTTCGACCGAGAGATGTCAGGCGAGCCATTTTATCTTTTAAACCGCATATTGTTCATTTTTCGGGGCATGGAGCATCAGGCGGTGGCTTGGCATTTGAAAATGAAATAGGTCAGGTGAAATTAGTGCAACCAGAAGCACTAGCTGGATTATTTAGGCTATTTTCAAAGCGTGTGGAGTGTGTGTTACTAAACGCTTGTTACTCAGAAATTCAAGCTAATGCAATTGTCCAGTATATTGACTTTGTAGTCGGAATGAATACAGCAATTAATGATCACGCTGCCATCGAATTTTCAGTCGGTTTTTACGATGCACTAGGGAATGGTTGCTCTGTTGAAACAGCATATGAATTTGGGTGTAATGCAATTCAATTGGCAGGTTGCCAAGGATACTTAACGCCAGTCCTAAAGAAAAAGAATACCTCATCATCTTCTAACGGTAATATACTTCCTGAAAGTGATGGCTTTGGAGAAAAACCGACAGGAACATTGAAGACTACATATGAATTTGTACTGACTGGAAAAGTTAGTGAAGTTAGTATACCGACATTAGAGGCTATAGTTGCTCATCTTCGGAAGATTACAGGAGATACTTCTTTAACTATTTTAGAAATTAAATCAGGTAGTATAAAATTAATTCTGGAAGGAACTGAGGAAGGCTTTCAATTACTCAAATCTTTAGTTGAAAGAGGTGAATTAGATCAAGTTTCGGGAATTCCTATTGAGGAAGTTAAGCGTCGAGAATTAAGAATAATATCTAATAATGAGCCAGCAGAGTGGAATGTTCAGCAGTGGTTCCGTGATGAATTTGTGCCAGAAGTTACTAAGCAAATTAGCGGTTGGGTTTTGTCAGTAATCGAGTTACAAATCGAATCAAACAGAGCAGTTCCATTCCTAGAATGGATTATTGAACGAACTCTTTTAGCAGGTTTTTCTAAAAAACAAAGAAAGCAACAATTTCTGGCAATTGAAAAAATCTTAAAAATTCAAAAATCGAATTATATATTGCGTATTATTTCATTAACAAACCAGAAGTGGAGATTTGATTTAGAAGCAGTTATCCCAGGAATGAATATTCCACAAGGATTTCAACTACGCTTAATTAACATCAGTGGAACTCGCTGGATTGAGGAAGAAAGTATATCAATTGTGGAACAGGAAAGACTAGCTATAGAAGTCTTGATCGACGAGGGTAACGAAATAATTTATGAAATCGAACCAGAACCCGAAAATTATTTGTATGAAATTCTGAAATTTTAGAATTAATTAAAAAAATGAATAGACAGAAGAATATTAAAATTAAATTAGGTTTTGCTTCTATTCTAACAGTTTTTTTACTAATTAATATATTGGCGATACCCTTAATAGGAGCAATGTATTTATTAAATGCATTATCTTTTAGCGTTTTAAATGTAATAATTATTTTTTCTTCAATTTTTAACTGTTTTATATTTTGTATAGCTCCATTTTTAATGGATTTAAAATTAAAAAGCCTATATGGTAGGCTAAATTGGACTACTTCTCATAAAATTGGAGATTCTTATGTTTTAACTTCTGCTTGTATTCAAAAAATTTGTAGAAAATATAAAATTCCTGAACCTAAGCTTTTAGTTGCTAACGACAAAGTACCTTTTGCTTTTACTTATGGGAATTTTCCTTACAACGCTCGTATCGTAATTAGTAGTGAATTACTGCGTTGCTTAAACGATGAAGAGTTAGCTTCAGTCTATGCTCATGAGCTAGGTCATATTGTTCGGTGGGACTTTGCTGTAATGACTCTCGCTCAAGTTTTAACAAGTGCTATCCGCTGCTTTTCTGCTAGTTTTAGTAGTAACTCTTCTGATTATAGCTATATTACTGTATTCAAGTTTATTTATCAACTAAGTTTAGCACTATTTTCTCAAATAAGTATTTTTTCTTACCTGTATTTATCTCGAATCCGAGAGTTATCTGCCGATTATTTTGCAGCAGAAAATATAGATAATCCTAATACTCTTGCAAAAGCACTTATAAAGATTTCGTATAGTAATATTATTCAAAATGAAGCCAACATATTTATTAGCAATCTAAGAAGTTTGAACATATATGATTCAGGGAGGAATAAAGATATATGTTCAGAAGACGAACAAGATATTACGCAATTCTTGCAAGGTTTAATAAATCCTTCAACCCATTGGACTGATTTCTTATCCACCCATCCACTTCCAGGTATACGAATAAAAGCTATTGCTGATTATTCACAGTTAAACTTATCAGATATTGCTTCTGAACTTAAAGATTATAAAGATTATAAAAGGACTCGTAGCTCTCATAGCTATAGCCCTCTAAATAGAGATACAAATATAGATGAGGAAGCAGATAATAGTCCGAATTCCTTGAGTTCAATTAAAATTATACTTCGTCGTAGTAAATGCTCATTGATATTTATTATTTTTATGATTTTTGGTTCCTATGGACAGTACATTTTCATGATTTATTTGATAATATCTCTTCAAGTTTGGACTGATCTATATTTTATGTTGTTTGTTGTTTTCTATACTTTTCTTATAGTAAACATCTCTCCATTTATAGTCGATAATCTGTTGCCTTTTTTTAATTCTGACTATTTAATCTTAAATCCATTAGGGTTAGAAATTAAATTAGCTAGAAAGAAAATTTTTCTTAAATGGGCTGAAATTAAAGATATAGGAGTAGTAGTTGAAAGAAATAGTTTTTTGACAACAAAGTATGTGGGATTCAATTTTTCTAATGTTTATACTGATAAATTACGGATAAAATCTAGTAAATTTCGCAAGCTTATAACTGGGTATGATTTTTGTTTGACACCATTCTATAAAAACGATCCTTATGAACTAACTCGCATTGTTAGAAAGTGGAAATATTTTCACTCGTAACATCCTAGATACCTTTATTTTTACACTCACGTCAGAGGCTGGATAAAGAAGCGATCGCCTGCATCTAAGATCCCTACTAGTAAGACATAGTAGCAAGCGATCGCATTTCATTCACTCGTAGCGAATTATATGCAGAAATATCTGCGTCCCTCCGCGCTGACTTTGCGTCCCTCTACGTTTAAAAACGCTACGATTTTACGCAAAGCTGTACTAAGCTACTTTTCTTGCTTCTAGGTGTTTTAATTCACTCGGAGCAAATACACCATTCTCTGTAATAATCGCTGTAATTAAGTCTGCTGGAGTGACATCAAAAGCAGGATTGTAGAATTCCACACCATCGGGTGTCAAAATAGTATCACCGATTTGATATATTTCTCCTGGGTGGCGTTCTTCAATCGGGATTTGACTACCATCAGCTAAGTCAAAGTCAATTGTAGACAGAGGGGCGGCAACAAAGAAGGGAATATTATGCGCCTTGGATACTAGTGCTAAACTATACGTTCCGATTTTATTGGCAGTATCTCCATTGGCAGCTATTCTGTCAGCACCTACAACTACAGCATGAATTAAACCTTGTTTCATGCAGTGGGCAGCCATGCTATCAGTAATTACCGTAACTGGGATGCCTTCTTGAACACATTCCCAAGCCGTCAATTTTGCACCTTGCAATCTGGGTCTGGTTTCATCGGCAAATACTCGTGCCAAGCGTCCTTCTCGCCAAGCAGAACGCACCACACCCAAAGCAGTACCGTAACCTGCGGTTGCTAATGCTCCAGCGTTACAGTGAGTCAGTAAGGTCAGTTGTCCCGGTTGAGTAGGTAAGGCTTTTAAGCCGTTATCACCTATGTCTTGGCAGGTTTGTAAATCTTCAGCATTGATATTTTGGGCTGTTTGGAAGAGAGATTTTCTAATCTCATCCACTGTGCCAATCGTTTCATATGCTACTTTCATCATCCGGGAGATTGCCCAGAACAGATTTACTGCTGTGGGACGGGTAGAACGTAGCATTTCGGCAACATTTTCCAGGTGATTTAAAAACTCATCCCGATTGTCTGTGTGAATTTCTCTAGCACCAAGATAGATTCCATAAGCAGCTGCAACACCAATCGCGGGCGCACCCCGGACAATCATAGTTTTGATGGCAACTGCCATATCTTCACTGCGACTAATTTCTACAAATGCATACTCATTCGGCAGACGAGTTTGGTCAATCAGCGAAACCAAGTCGTTGTGCCAGATCACGGGATATACTTGGTTAATTTGAAACATCATATTCTTTGAAAATTAATTGGCAACCACAAAGACAATAAATCAGGCAAAGGGTAAAAAGCAAAGGGATAAGGTTCAGGGGAAAAGGTTAAAATGATTTCCCTTTTCCCCATTTTCCTTTTCCCTTCCTTACTTGTGTATTTGTGGTTAATTCTATTACACTACTGCGGATTTTGGCTGATTAAAGAAAGCCTGTAAAACCTTTTCAGCAATTTGTGGACTTGTTAAACCTAATTCTGCCTTCGATTGATTTGGTTCTGCATGATCTACTAGTATATCTGGTACACCAATTCGCTTGATCGGTACCACAATATCAGCATCTAAGAGTGCTTCGGCGACTGCGGAACCAAAGCCACCCATCAAACACCCTTCTTCCAAGGTGACAACACGTCCGATTGTTTGGGCGAGGGGGAAAATTAATTCTGTATCGAGAGGCTTGACAAAGCGGGCATTAATTACAGTTGCTTCTATGCCATGTTCGCTGAGAATTTCAGCTACTTGCATCGCTGGATTTACCATTGTGCCATAACCCAAGATCAGTAAATCATCTCCTTGACGAAGAATTTCGGCTTTACCGATTTCTAAAGGTTCCCAACCTTCTTCCATCAACGGCACACCATAGCCATTACCACGAGGAAAACGCATGGCGATCGGTCCAGTAGTATGATTAATCCCTGTAACAATCATGCGCTGGAGTTCGGCTTCGTCTTTGGGTGCCATTAGTACCATGTTGGGAATACAACGCAGATAGGCAATATCGTACATCCCTTGATGGGTAGGGCCATCAGCACCAACAATTCCTGCACGATCTAAACAGAAGAATACGGGTAAGTTTTGGATGCAAACATCGTGGATGATTTGATCAAAGGCACGTTGCAAGAAGGTAGAATAAATAGCAGCAACAGGACGCATACCTTCAGCAGCTAGCCCAGCAGCCAGGGTAACGGCATGTTGTTCAGCAATACCTACATCTATATATTGATTTGGTAGCTTGGCTTGTAATTTGTCTAAGCCTGTTCCCGTCGCCATCGCCGCCGTAATCCCGATGATTTTTGGGTTTTGTTCGGCGAGTTTGACTAAAGTGTGGGCAAATACTTTTGAGTAAGCAGGGGGTTTAGGTTTAGTAGAGGGGACAGCTTTACCAGTAGACAAGTTGAAGGGGTTTTGGGCATGATAACCAACTTGGTCTTTTTCGGCAATTTCGTAGCCTTTGCCTTTTGTTGTTGCTACATGCACTAACACAGGCCCGACAATTTGATGTGCTTGTTGGAAAGTAGCAATCAATTCTTCTAAATTATGCCCATCCACTGGTCCGATATAGGTAAAGCCAAGTTCTTCAAAAACTGCACCCACTTTTGGCACAGCTAGGCGTTTCATCCCTTCTTTGATGCGTCCTAATTCTGGGGAAAGAGACTCACCAACAAAAGGAATTTGCTTAAATTGTTCCTCAAAACTATCTTTGAAAAATTGCACCGGGCCGCTAAGACGCATTTTGTTGAGGTAGCGGGGAATTGCGCCAACGTTGGGAGATATGGACATTTCGTTGTCATTGAGGACAACTAATAAATTAGTTTTAGGTAGGTGTCCTGCATGGTTGATGGCTTCCAATGCCATACCGCCAGTCAACGCCCCATCACCGATAATAGCAGCTACTTTAAATTTTTCTCCTTTAGCATCTCTTGCTAAAGCCATACCCAAAGCTGCGGAAATACTGGTAGAAGCGTGTCCAGCGCCGAAATGATCAAACTTACTTTCACAACGCTTGAGATAACCAGCAACTCCATCTTTTTGCCGTAGAGTATCGAAATTACTGTAGCGTCCTGTAATTAGTTTGTGGGGATATGCTTGATGTCCGACATCCCAAATAACTTTGTCGCGATCTAAGTCTAGTGTTTGATACAGACCCAAAGTTAACTCTACAACACCCAATCCTGGTCCTAGATGTCCTCCAGTTGCTGCTACGGTTTGCAGATGCTTATCCCGAATTTGACGGGCTATTTGTTGCAACTGGCGAATTGATAAACCGTGCAACTGGTTGGGATGGGTAATTTCACTCAAATGCATACTTATAGCGTTTTCCTCTCTATCTTAATATACTGATTTTCCCACGCTAGGGTAATGAGCAACTTTCAGCAAATTTTCTTAAAAATCTGGGATTCTCAACAAATTTTGTCATCGATGCGATTATGGCTTTGTTGTTGGCAAACAGAATACCAATTATCTGTGTTCATCAGTGCTTGATTTCTCAAACATAAAATATAATTTGCCAAAACTTACCGAGAACCTTGCACACCACTAATTCGTAAAACATCACTAATAGTGGCACAGTAATTTGGTAAGCCAAAACTATCAGGATTCACGAACTTTTGATAAGTAAAATGCCGATAGTTCATACAAAATCTATCCCAAGCTGCCATCCTAATGCGAAACAAAACTATTAATAGGTTAGCTAATGAGAAAGACAGGGGGATACGAAAGCGAATTTTTTTACCAAGATAAGCACACAATTCTTCGATCGCTTGGTTTGCTGTTAATGGTGCTTGACCTAAAACTAATTGCCTGCTTTCATTTTCTTGAGGTGGATTGTCGATTAGATATCGTACGACTGTGGCAATGTCTCGTGCATGAATAAAGTGAAAGCTACCGTCTGCTTGCAAAAAACGAATGTAATCGATGTATTTTGTAACTTGGGGAATGCCAGGTGTTAGATGTGAATAGGGTTTATTATCATCGCCACCCAAAACTAATGTGGGGAAAACTTCAGTGATTTTAGGTGCGATCGCTAATTTGCTGATTTTCTGCAAGCAATCATATTTAGAGCGGATATAATCTGTACCCAGTTCTCCTGCTTCTTTCAGTGGTTTGTTGTTCCTGTCTAAAACACTAGCAGTTGAAAAATAAATTACCTGTTCGCAGATAGCTGGATCTAAATAATTCAGTAATTCTAGAGTTTTGACGACATTAATATCAAAAGTCCCCGCCCCACCCCACGCTGTAGCTGTTAATACTGCGACATCTATTGTTTTCAATAAGTCCGTAAAATGCCGAATTTCTTGCATATCACCTTGCAAGACATTGACACCAGGACGAACTTGTGCATCTACTTTTAATTTCTCTGGGTTCCTTACCAGAAGATATAGTTCGTGATCCGTTTCTTGAATCAATGCTTCACTAAGATAGTGACCAATACAGCCACTTGCACCGGTCACAAAAATTCGCTTTTTGGTCATATAAATTTGTTGTTGGTTGATGGTTGTCTGTTGTTTGGATTTTACTGGAATAGTTGTTGATTAATGGTTATTTGTTTCCGAAGAACCAACACCTAACAACCAACAACCAACACCCAACAACCAACACCTAACAACTAACCGCATTAAGTTGCTTGGCTGTTTCAAAGAAGAAAGCAACATTTTCTTCAGGGGTTTCGGGGAGAACACCGTGTCCAAGGTTAAGGATGTGACCCCAGTTACCGGCTTTGCGAACCGTATCAATGACGCGATCGCGAATAAATTCCTTAGATCCAAACAATACACCAGGATCAAGATTACCTTGCACCTTCATGTGTTTGCCCAATCTGGCCCGCGCATCTGCCATGTCTACTGTCCAGTCTACAGTAATAATATCTGCACCGGATTTTGCCATTCTTTCTAGCAAACCTGCGCTACCACTAACTAAAAGGATTAGAGGTGTATCTGGGTGAGTTTCCTTAACTTTTTGGAAAACTTTTTGTTGATAAGGTAAGGCAAAAGTTTCGTAATCTTGGGGACTTAATTGGCCTGCCCAAGAATCAAACATTTGCACAACTTGGGCGCCGCAGTCAATTTGATAGCGGACGTAAGTGGCGATCGCATCTGAAAGTTTTTCGAGAAACTGATGCAGGACTGTCGGATCAGAAAACGCCATATTTTTAATAATAGAATAGGTTTTAGAACCTTTTCCTTCTACGGCGTAAGCTGCTAAAGTCCACGGCGCACCGACAAACCCCAACACCGTTGATTTATTACCTACTTCTTGGCGCAGTGCTTGCAATATAGTTTTGATAAACGGCAGAGATTTTTCTGGTTCTAAGGGAAGCAGGTTGTCAACTTGTGCTTGGGTGCGGATGGGAGAGTGAATAATTGGCCCTTTACCTTCCGCAATATCCATCTCTATGCCCAAACCAGGCAATGGTGTCACGATATCAGAAAATAGAATTACACCATCTGGTTGAAAAGCCCGCCAGGGTTGCAAAGAAACTTCGATCGCAACTTCTGGAATTTCAGATCGTTCACGAAACGAAGGGTATTTCTCCCTTAAATCCCGATAAGCTTTCATGTATCGTCCCGCTTGTCGCATCATCCATACCGGCGGACGATCTACAACTTCACCACGAGCCGCTCTAAGGAGAAGAGGATCACTAGAGGAAATACCCATTAACAACTCATCCTAAACTCTTTATTTATGTCATTGTTTAGCTTATCATTCCGGGATTAATGTTTTTTAGGTAGCTTGTTAGGATCGGAGGAAGATTTAGAGTTGCCAGGGTAAGGTATGGAGCAAGGAGTGTGTAGAAGCTTGTTGTTTTTGATTTCTTTGACGATTTCTGGATCGGGAACGTTACTCAAATCCTCTTGGAAACCAATGTTTGCCGTGTAGTCTATTGGTTGTCCTGTTGGATTCCACATAGCAATGTAATATGTGCCTGGTAGCGTTACTGCTGTCGAAATCGTATTTCTAAAGTTTTCGGGTGTACAGTTACCAGAAAGCAAGCAATCCTGAGTTAAGCCCTCTGGTAAAAACCAGCTGAGGTTGAGTTTAAGTTTGGACAGACCTGATTCCAAATCGCTATAAAATATTTCGCGAGGTTCAACAGGAGGGTTATTTGCTAAGATTACGCCGTACCCTTCCGGAATTTGCGATCGCAAACTAGGGGGCAGCTTGTCTAAGAGATCGTCATTAGGTAGGGGAAGTTCGTTGCTAGCAGGGCCGATGAGTGCTGTGAGTGGGTAATTGCTGACTGTTTGAGCGCAAGCAGGCGCAAGTGCGGAGGCCGCTACTACTGTTGGGATTGGGGGAAATTGAGATTTCACAGTGAATGAGAACACATCCACATCATTCGGTGTCAGGTATGCAAATATTGCTGCTGATGATTGGACTCCACCGTTCTTTAAATCAAGATTGAAGGGGCTGAAGAATGAATAGTCCCCTGTGTCAGGAATCGGGTTGCGATCGCGTGCCTGATCTTCGATGAAAACGACGTGTGCAAGTGCGGCTGAGGCATTAATTAAGAGTAAGCCCATGCCAATGAGAGCAATCTTCCAGTTCTTCATGATTCTATAACTCAGTTTCCAGAAATTGGCGATATAAATCGCGAATTGTGATGCTGCTTTTGGTAAGTACCCCGATAAATGCAAACCCAGCCCATTCATAGAGCTTGTAGGTTCTTTGCATAATAATTTGAGCCAAAGTAAATCACTATGAGCCAGTGATAATTTACCTGAAGATATTATTCAAGTTAAAAAACTATGATTTTTGTTTGAATTTAGAGTTTTATTATTCCTTAATCAAAGATATTTTTAATTTTTCGCAAGAGAATTTTTCTTGAGGAATCCAATGACTTTAAAAGCCTATATATTGAGATTAATTATTGACTAACTTTCTACTATAGTCAATTATTTCTGTTGATATTGATCTTGAATATTTTGTAAAGAATATAGTTTAAAAATTAAGAATGAGTGTCGCTATCAGATTAAATAACTGGGTTCAGTTCAAATCTAACCTCAAGGAGATCAGCAGGAGGCTGGGTTAAGTATAAGGCAAATATAGTATTCTTCATTTTTATTTACGATCTATCTTAATCTTATTTCATCCTTTAGCTTTTATACTTAAATACTTTTAAACTAAATTGCTATGCGAACAGACCCTAACACATCTTCCGTGGAAGCTTCCATTTCTAGCACCAGCCAAGGACTTAGGTTTTTCATACCGCGATCGCAAAGACGTAAGTTTTTTATCCAATTTACCGTGATGACTTTCACCGGATGGGTTGTAGGGGGAATTACTAGTATTGCTTTAGAAAAATACCTTCTGCAAACACTCCCGCCTGCTGTACTCCAACAACAACCCTCATGGTATGGATTGGTAAAAATTATGAGCAGTGTTGTTTTTGCAATAATTTTCGCCGCCGATCAAGCGCTTGTCTTGCGCCGATATTTATCTGCATGGTGGTTGTGGGTGCTTGTTACCAGCGTCGGTTGGTTGGTTGCTAATCATGTCTCTACAGCATGGATTAACTATATTTCATCTATTGCTGACTCTTTGAATAAAACTTTATCTTTTGAGGATGTAATATTTTTTGGAGGTTTATCAACCCTCTCCTATGTATTGTCTGGAATTTGGGTAGGATTTCTTCAGTGGCTAGTATTACGCCAGTATACCGCAGGTGCTTGGTGGTGGAATTTTTTACCTTCATTTTCGTATTTGTGTATCAGTATCTTCGTTTGGCTGCTTTCTTGTTTACAAGACCTCATTCCAGAAGTCAGTCGCGCTCAGATATTGTATTTAAGTGGACAAGCATTGACGGCAATTATATTAGGAGTTATTCCAGCTATTGGCTTTTGCAGGTTGAAAATTTACTCCCAGCGTATTCTTGCGTCAAAGTAGCCTCCATGAACTGTGTACACCAGGGTGAATAAAAATATGACTCTTCTTACACCCCTACACCCCTTACACCCCCACACCCCCACACCCATTTTCAAGCTAGTTGCAGCAAACTCAGGTGATTAATATGAACAAAATTGACTCCTCACATCCGACAGTAACTCCACCCGTCGCTGAAAAACAACCGCAGGTGTTAGAGTTACACGGCGACAAGCGGATTGATAATTACTTTTGGATGCGCGATCGCGAAGATCCGAAAACGCTGGCCTACCTAGAAGCAGAAAATGCTTACACTCAAGCCAAGATGCAGCACACGGAAGCTTTCCAAACACAGCTATATGAAGAAATGCTGTCTCGAATTAAGGAAACAGACCTTTCCGTGCCTTATCGTAAAGATGAATATTATTATTATTCCCGCACAGAAGAAGGTAAAGCCTATCCAATTTATTGTCGCAAAAAAGGTAGTCTTGATGCTGCTGAAGAAATATTACTAGACCAAAATGAACTAGCCAAAGGGCATGATTTTTTCAGTATCGGAGTACTACAAGTTAGCCCCAATCATCAAATATTAGCTTATTCAGTAGATACGACGGGATCGGAAAGATATACACTGTTTTTTTTGGATTTAAATACTCGTCAACTTTATCTTGAAAGTATCTCTGATACTTATTTTTCCTTCGCTTGGGCTAATGACAATCAGACGGTATTCTACACCAAATTAGACGATGCCAATCGCCCATATCATTTGTTTCGACATACATTAGCAACAGATACCAATGAAGATATTCTGGTCTATCATGAACCGGACGATACCTATTTTTTAGCAGTAGGCAAAACTCGTAGTCAAGCTTATATTTTGTTGAGTTTGGGTAGTCAAATCACCTCAGAATTCCACTATTTAGACGCTAATAATCCTAGTGGCAAATTTCAGTTATTTCATCCTCGAATTACAGGGATAGAATACGACATTGATCATCACAGTGATTATTTCTATATAGTCACAAATGAGCAAGCAATTAACTTTAAGTTAATGAAAACTCCTGTAAATGCACCCAGTAAAGAAAATTGGCAAACTATTATTCCCCATCGAGAAGATGTGATGTTATCAGGAATTAGTTTGTTTAACAATCACTTGGTGATTTACGAACGTAAAGATGGATTACCTGTTGCGAGGGTACAAAACCTCACGAATGGCAAAGAACATAATATTACTTTTCCTGAACCAACCTACTCATTTTTTGAAGGTAGTAATCCGGAATTTGACACCACCACTTTGCGGATACACTACACTTCTTTAATCACGCCGCCATCTGTATTTGATTACGATCTCCAAACAAATGAGCGGGAATTGAAAAAAGAAACAGAAGTTTTGGGAGGCTATGACAGAACTCTGTATAACAGTGAAAAATTGATGGCTGTGGCTCCTGATGGTACACAAATTCCCATATCTATTGTTTATAAAAAGGGAATCAAAAAAGATGGCAAAAATCCTTTGTATCTGACGGGATATGGTGCTTACGGAGTAAATTCTCCAGCATATTTTTCTTCATCTCGACTATCTTTATTACAGCGGGGAATTGTATTTGCGATCGCTCATATTCGTGGTGGTGCAGAAATGGGACGCAAATGGTATGAAGATGGCAAATTTTTGCACAAAAAAAATACATTTACAGATTTTATTGCCTGTGCAGAATATCTCATTTCCCAAGGCTGGACAACAAATAATTCACTTACTATTTCCGGCGGTAGTGCTGGCGGTTTATTGATGGGAGCAGTAGTCAATATGCGCCCTGATTTGTTTAAAGTTGTAGTTGCGGATGTACCATTTGTAGATGTAGTCACAACCATACTTGATACTTCCCTACCTCTGTCAGCAATGGAATGGGAAGAATGGGGAAATCCCAACGATAAAGTCTATTACGACTACATGAAATCATACTCGCCCTACGATAATGTCGAGGCGAAAACTTACCCAGATATGTTAATTACAGCAGGTTTAAATGATGCTCGTGTGAAATATTGGGAACCTGCAAAATGGACAGCAAAACTACGAGAACTCAAAACAGATGACAATATTCTCCTGCTGAAAACTAATATGGATGCAGGACACAGTGGCGCATCTGGACGTTACGAAAGTTTGCGAGAACTTGCTTTTGAATATGCTTTTATTTTAGATAGGCTGAGTTTGTCAGAGTGAAATACTACTTAATCGACGCAGGTGAAAGCGCAATGTCTCAGCAGTATTCAATTGATCAGGTTCCCGTGAACCTCGACACAATTTTTCAGGAAGTTGAACAAGGTAAATCAGTGCAAATTACGCGGTCGGGTCAGCAAGTTGCTGTTATTCTGTCTGCGGCTGAATACGAACGTTTGCTGTCTAGAAAATCACGTTTTTGGGAATCTATAGAGCGATTACGGGAAGAAATGATGGAAGAAGGAACCGAGATTAATCCCGATGAGGTTTGGCAAGATGTACGCGACAAGTCACCTGGACGTAAGGTAATCTTGTGACTCGCTTTTTACTTGATACTAACATCATCTCTGAACCGTTAAGGCCGCAACCGAACACAGCAGTTATCCAAAAATTGCACCAATATGAGGAGGACATTGTCATTGCATCCGTTACGTGGCACGAACTGCTGTTTGGTTGCTATCGTCTACCTGCTTCTAAAAGGCGAGACAGAATTGAGCAGTATCTTAAGGAGATAGTCCAGCCAAATATTCCCATCCTAGCTTATGATGAGATGGCAGCTGAATGGTTTGCTTTGGAAAGAGCGCGATTGGTGAAGATCGGAAAAACTCCCGCATATTCAGATGGACAGATTGCGGCGATCGCCAAGGTAAATGCTCTGACTTTAGTGACTAATAATGTGTCAGACTATGCCGATTTTCAAGAACTTCCACTGGAAAACTGGTTTATTTAGGAGAATTATCTTAACCATGAGTACGATTTTTGTTATTACTCCAAATCATATCTAAACGTTCTTGAGCAGTTTTCAGGGCTTTTTCAGGAGACTCACCCAATAAAGTAGCCTCAATTGCTCTCCCCAGACTATCAGAAAGACGGCTATAACCAGCAATAATCGGTCGAGCGCGTGCTACAGATACTTGCTCTAAAAACATTTTTAACACTGGTTTTTGGCTGATAAATTCTTGAAAAGCTTGACTTTGAGCAGATTTAATGTTTACAGGTAAAAAACCTGTGCCAATACTCCACTCAGTTTGAAATTCTTCACTCAAGACATATTCTAAAAACTTAAATGCTGCTTGCTCTCTTTCTGGCGTAGTTTTCATGACAAACATATTCCCCGTACCTGTGACTGTAGCTTGTTCAACTTCCCCAGGTATGGGAAATACATCAAAATCGACATTAGACTTCATAATATAAGTCCAAGGGCCAGTAATTTGCATCGCCACTTTACCAGCAATAAAATTATCTTCCTCATAACCCCGTTCCGGTGCGGATAGTTTTGCTGAACCATCTTTGATTAAATCTTGCCAGAATTGTAAGGCTGCGATCGCTCCTTTGTTCATCAAATCTGGTTGATTATCTTTGACAATCTCTCCCCCCGCACCTAATAAAAAGGGAAACCAACTAAATACAGTCCATTCTCCCTTTCCCAAGGGTAATAACATTCCGTATTGTTCGGGACGTTTGTCGCCATTACGGTCTATAGTTAATTTTTTCGCAACTTGTCGTAACTCTTCCCAAGTCTTTGGTAGTTCAGTAATTCCCGCAGCTTTAAATAAATCCGGTCGGTAAAAAATCCCCATATTGCTGGTATATAGAGGGATTGACCAAGTTTGATTATCTAGGCGCAATTCTTCAAATAAACTGGGGACAACTTCTGATTTGACTGGTGATTTTTCTAGCCAATCATCTAAAGGTTGAATTGCTCCTAATTCTACGAACTGACCTGTAACTTGGGGGTAGAATGTCAGAATATCTGGAGGTACATTACCCACAACTGCTGTTAATACTTTTGGTAATCCCTCTGCATAGACAGATTCGACTTTGATATCGGTATGAGTCTGATTAAATTTATTTACCAGCTTTTGAAAAACATCACGATTTGTGGGCGGATTGATTGACTGCCATAATGTCAGATGAATGACTCCGGTGTCTTGAGGTGCTGGTTTCTGACAGCTGGATAATACCAGACACAAACTCAGGATAGCTCCCAAAACGAGAGCTTGCCTAGTATAGCTGGTTAATTGGTGAAAAAGTTTTTTGATGTGCGATCGCAAAAACAAAATGATAATATTCATGCCAAGCAGTTAGCTAGATGAAGAAAATTTTTCTATAACACTCTTGGTAATACTGGTTTCAGCTCTTGTATAAACGTAAGTTTCTGGTTGAGTTACTTTTTGAGTTTTAAATAATTTTACCGCTCGATGCCAAAAATCTGTATCTTCACCATAAGCAATATTTTCAAATCCCTGTAACTCCAAAAATACTTGTCTTTTCCCAAAAAATGTCGGACCAAGAACACATTCACGCAAATTAATTGTTTTACCTGGTTGAAAATAATCTGCTACAAAAATTTCTTCTTCTGTAAAAAATCCCCCTTCAATCAAATCAATTTCGGGATTCGCTTTCATAAATTCTAGTCTTGACTCTAAATGATTTGGTTTGTAGACATCATCGCTATCAATGAATGTTATATATTTGCCAAATGAGCTTTGAATTCCGATATTTTTAGAGTATGCGAGTTTACGATTTTGATGTTTTATATAACGAATCTGTCTAAATTTTTGTAGATAGATATTGACTATATCAAAACTATTGTCTTGACTACCATCATCTACTATAATCAGTTCCCAATCTTTAAATTTCTGAGTAATAACACTATTAATACAATTATTTAAGTATTTTTCTCGATTATAAGTACAAAGGATGACTGATATTTCAGGATTTAAATCAAAAAGCACATTACTCATTATTAATTAACTCTAACTATTTTTTACTTAAAAATATGCTACCAAATTTCTACTTATTAAGGAGTTGTCATGAGGTGCGTATAGCAAAACGACGAATGAAAACATGACTCTTGCTACATCTTTATTGACATAGTATAATGATGACGCCTAGCAAAAGAACACAAGGTACGTAAAATTTGAATTTTACCAAACACTATTAACCTTTGCTATAAGACTACTATTTGATTTTTGAAAAGATACTTAGGGTGTGTTAGCGACAGCGTAACGCACCCTAAAAATACCTAATTTTGTTCTATTAGTAATAACAATTTCCTTATCAGCAGAATATATCAAAACTTCTGCACACATACTATTTTACTTTAATTATGAAAAAAATCAGGATGAGAGACGTGATTGTTCATGTTTCAATAAAACTGATTTGGTTCATATATTTTGTGATGCAAACAAGCAACAAATTGCCAGGTTTGGTAACACCATATAAATCTTAGTACTTATATTTTGTATGATTCATTTTGGCACTATTTGCCCTACTGCAACTGGACATCTCAATTCCATGACTGCTTTAGGACGTGAACTAAAAAGGCGTGGTCATCGTGTTACTGTCCTGGGTATGCCTGATGCAGAAACTTATGCTCAAGCTGCGGGTTTAGAATTTCGCGCCATATCAGCTTCTGAGTTTCCTGTAGGTACAACAGCTAAATTTTATGAGCGGCTGGGAAAACTCAACGGTTTGGCTGCTTTGCGCTACACAACTAGTTTATCTCAAAAAACAACTGCTTTATTTTTACAAGACGCACCACAAGTTATTAAAGAAGCAAGGATAGAAGTGTTAATAATTGATGAATGTTTATTTGGAGGAAGTAGTGTTGCAGACTTTTCAAATATCCCCTTTGTTACAGCCTGTTCTGCATTAGTAAACGGTTTTGATAATTGTATTCCTCCAGTGTTTACAACTTGGAAATATAACCCAACTTGGTGGGCGCGGATTCGTAACGGTGCTGGTTATCAAGTAATGCTTAACTCTGCAAAACCTATCCATGAAATTATTTCAGAATGTCGTCGTCAATGGAAGTTACCTGCTTGTTCTAATATTAATGATTTTTACTCCGTCTCAAAGTTAGCAATAGTAAGTCAGCAACCCGCAGAATTTGAATATCCAAGACCTAATTTGACTGGATTACTCCACTTCACAGGCCCCCACTTTGACCATACAGCTAGAAAACCTGTTGATTTTCCCTTTGAAAAATTGAATGGTCAACCCCTAATTTATGCTTCAATGGGAACATTGCAAAATCGCCTCAATCATATTTTTTACAAAATAGCAGAAGCTTGTGTAGAATTAGACGCTCAACTGGTGATTTCTCTTGGTGGTGGATTAGAACCAGAAGCATTACCAAACTTACCAGGAAAACCTTTAGTTGTTAAATATGCTCCACAGCTAGAACTGCTACAAAAAGCTAGTCTAACTATCACCCATGC
Source organism: Pelatocladus sp. BLCC-F211 (assembly GCF_041928655.1). Lineage (NCBI taxonomy): Bacteria > Bacillati > Cyanobacteriota > Cyanophyceae > Nostocales > Hapalosiphonaceae > Pelatocladus > Pelatocladus sp. BLCC-F211. Next base: position 20,409 of record NZ_JBHFLM010000051.1, read on the forward strand.
AGGACTAAATACAACGTTAGAGTCTTTATCTAATGGTGTACCTTTAGTTGCTATTCCTATTACCAATGACCAGCCAGGAGTAGCAGCACGTATTGCTTGGACTGGTGTAGGAAAATTTATTTCTACTTCTAATTTGACTACTGCTAGATTGCGTCAAACTATTCAAGAAGTGTTGACGCAGAACTCTTACCAACAAAATGCTCTGAGGTTACAAACTGCAATTAAGCAAGCAGGAGGAGTCACCCGTGCTGTTGATATTATTGAAGAGGTAGTATCTTAATTTTAAACTTAGGCGACAGCATATCCCGTGTGTTGTCTGACATTAGGCGGGTGAAATCCCAAAACAATTTTATCTTTGGGAATACCTGCTGCTACTAGTTCATAGGTAACACCATCTTCTGTGTCATCTCGTTGCACCCAAATTTTGTCATCAATAATGTCAATATGAACTAAGCAACCGTGAATTCGCTTGACACCATCCCAGCCTAGAGTTATCAGTAAATAACTGTCCGAATCGCTATCAAAGACTGCTTTACATTTAATATCCCCGTAGGAATAAGGTATTTGTGTGTAGGGTACTAATACCTCTTTGATAATGCGTCGATAATTATCTAAGGTATCCATTGAATAATCCTCTCAGTCTCTGGATTAAAAACGAGTAAATTGAGATTCTCAGTTTCTATTAAAAGTGTACCAATTGGTTCAGAGAACAAAGCTGTAAATACACTGTCGCGCACTGCTAAATATAATGTTCTTTCTGGTTCCAAGCGTTGGATAACAGCACGATACATAATAAATCCTCCAATGGCTTCTTTAAGGTCTGCCATTTCTGAAGGACTGACAAAACTTTTAATTTCTACAGCTATTTTTTTCGTTCCTTGTTCTGCGGCTAAAAGTTGTTTGGCTCCTAAATCTACATACATATCTTTTTGACCCCATTTTAAATGTAGGGGATCATCTGTAATTATCCAACCTTCTTGAATTAAGGCATTCTTAACAGCATCATGATAAATATCTCTTGCGGGCATATCTAAATATTTTAATTAAAATACTCTTGACTCGGATTATGAATTCTGATAAATCTGGGTTAATAATCAATAGTCAAAATTAATAAAAATAATTAGTGTTGTCAATAAACTTAAAAACATTTTCTTAAAATTATTGATCACAAGGAAAAATATTTACACTATGATTCAACAGCCTGTTTTACCTTTTTTAAATCGTTATTGGCAAGATTCATTTAGCTTAAAGCAGCATCTCAAAGATTTTTTGCATATAGACGCAGAAACACTGGAGAGTAAGTTAGCAGCTGGTCAACAACAAATGGCTGATTTAGGTCATAAAGATTTTGATTGGGAACAAGCAACGGCTTTTTATCAGGATAAAGTTAAAGAGCTTTATTTATTTGATTTAGGAGCATGGCATTTATCAATTCATGAACGTCTTGGTAATATGCTACAGTTAATTGCAGATCATGCTCAAGGTAAGGTGTTGGATTTTGGGGGCGGAATTGGTACTCATGCAATTGCTGCTGCTTGTTGTCCTCAAGTTACAGAAGTAATTTATTGTGATCTTAATCCGATAAATATTGATTTTGTGCGTTATCGGACTGCTCAATTGGGACTAAGTGAAAAATTTCGCTTTTGTTCAGAAATACCTGCTAACGAAAATTTTGCAACGATTCTTTGCTTTGATGTTTTAGAACATTTACCAGACCCAAGTCAGCAGTTACTGAAGTTTCATCAAATTCTGATATCTGAGGGTAAGATAATTCTCAACTGGTTGTTCTTTAAAGGTTTCAATCAAGAACATCCTTTTCATTTAGATGATCCTCAGCTAGTAGATGCTTTTTTCCGTAATCTTCAGAGCAATTTTATTGAAATTTTTCAACCTTATGACACATTTGCGCGTTGTTATCGAAAATGGAATTAAACCTCGTCCATCTTGAAAAGAGGAGTTTTTCAAAAAGGACATTATGTAGGTTGGGTTACACTCCGTTCCACCCAACCTACAAAACTACAGTTCTCAAAGTAGACGTGGTTTAAATTTAAATTTAATTAATATTTAGTTTACTTTTCAGCTACGATACAAGTTGCAACGGGATAATCTGGATGAAAAGCGTCTAGTTCTTCTGGGGTTAATTCTTCGACAGCTATACCATGATAACTAGCTATGACAGTAATCGGATTGCCGTAAACATACAATTTCTGTTGAGAAAAGTTTCTAAACATCCAAGCAAAAGCATCTGGTAAAGGTCGCCAATAATCAACCGGGGTAGCATGAACTCGAATCGAACTTGGAACCATTGCAAAACATTTACCACCATCTTTTAGCCAAGTATGGATATTTTCAATAGCAATCCACGGTGCGTAACAATGCTCTAAAACATTGAAAATAATTACTGAATCTAAAGACTGTGGTTCGATAACAGAGACATCATGAGCATCCCCGACTATATCTACTCCTGGGCCTGATTCTAAATTGAGAATCCGATAGGAACTACCAGGATTCATTTGATAAAAATCTTTATCTTTGGGAGTACCACCGACTTCTAAAATATTGCCAACTACTTGTGCATGAACATCATCCAGAAATTTACTGAGATAATAGCGATCAACAGGAGTACCTCTTGTTAATCCAAATGCTTGACAAATAGGAACTATTTTTTTCAAATCTCCCCAATCAATAGAGCCTGTAGCAGGAGATAATAAACCTAGATTTTCTAGTTTTTCGACTAATTTAGAAAAGTCTTCTATATTCTCAATCTTTTCGAGGTCATCTTCTAATTGCAAATGAGCAAATAATTGCGGGAGAACTTGGTAAGTTTCTTGACTTAATGAACCAAGTTCAAACTGCATATCTTTTTCGATAAAACTCCGAAAACCTTTGCCATAAATTGTAATTTGGCTATCTGCCATAAATACTATGGCATTTGCAAGTAAATCTTTGTATTGATCTATTTCATCTCTGACTTTATTGACAATTGGAGCTAATTTAGTTTTTTGAAATATTTGATAGGCTTTTTCGAGAGAATGTTCGTGAACAAATATCTCCATGACAGTCAGCCATGATTTTGCTGGAACTATTTCTGCTTGTCTTTGACTCCAAGCAAAAATAGCATACAGCTTGCTGTCATGCTGTTGTAAATATCCGGTAGATACATATTGTCTAGCCATGGAATTAATTCCTCAAAAAATTTTATCACTTGAGGACAACTTGGGTATTATAAGCTATTTCTGGATCGCTGTTGGCAACAGTTTAATTGACAATATCTAATATTCCTTGGTCTGCATCTAAAGTTACTTTCACACCGACGGGTAAAGCTGCATTTGGTGCTTCATGACCAAAAGGTAAATCAGAGACAACGGGAATTCCTAAATCACCCAAGCGATCGCGCAAAACTTCTGCCACACTAAAACTAGGAACACCTGCTGGTGCTTCACAGTTAGTAAAACTACCCAAAGCAATACCACGAACCTTAGACAAAGCACCACTCATCCGCCATTGCGTCAGCATTCTATCGATACGGTAAGGCGCTTCTGTCACATCCTCAAAAGCCAGGATGACACCATCTAAATCCGGTTGAATGGGTGTACACAGAAGATGAGTTGCAACAGTGAGATTAGCAGGTAACAGGATACCATTAGCTACACCACCTCCCCAACCAAAACCTTTCAAAGCACTCAGGGAACGTCCTTCCACCCAATCAAATAAGCGTTGAATTGACCACTCTGGTTCATCAGCAATGGTGGTTAACAAAGGCGCATGTACACCGGAAATCCCCAGTTTATAAAGACTCCAGAGTAAAGCAGTGATGTCGGAAAAGCCAATTATCCATTTGGGAGTGCTTGGAGTGTGAGGAGTGTGGGAAGTAATAATATTCCCCGTGTCCCCTTCTCCCCCATCTCCCCCCACTCCCCAATTCCAATTTTCCAAAATCCGGGTACTACCAAAACCACCTCTGGCGCAGAGAATACCACGACATTCGGGATCGTGCCATGCTGATGCTAGGTGATGACGACGATTTTCATCGCTACCGGCTAGATAACCCCATTTGTCATCTATCTCTGGGATTACTTCTACTCTATAACCGTGCGATCGCCAAATTTCTACTCCCCGTTCAAATGTCGTCAGTTCTCGCAAAGCACCGCTAGGCGCGATAACTCGCAGTAAATCGCCAGGTTGGAGAGGTTGTGGAATAATGATTTGAGATTGCATTGGATCAAAACTTATGTTTGTTGTTGGGGATTGGGGATTGGGGATTGGGGATTGGGGATTGGGGATCGGGGATCGGGGATTGGGGATCGGGGATCGGGGATCGGGGATTAGGGAATAGATTTTAATATTTTGGCTGTGTGATTTATCATATGAGCGTTTAGCTTGAAAATGGGTGTGGGGGTGTAGGAGGAGTAATATTTCCATACACAAGTTTTGGGATTTTCCCGTGAAAGACTAGCTTAAAAGATGAAACTCCAAGTTTGAAACGAGAAACTTCAGGTTTCAAACAGGAAAATCCGAGCTTGAAACGAGAAACGTCAGGTTTCAAACAGGAAAATCCGAGCTTGAAACGAGAAACGTCAGGTTTCAAACAGGAAAATCCGAGCTTGAAACGAGAAACGTCAGATTTCAAACAGGAAAATCCGAGCTTGAAACGAGAAACGTCAGGTTTCAAACAGGAAAATCCGAGCTTGAAACGAGAAACGTCAGATTTCAAACAGGAAAATCCGAGCTTGAAACAGGAACATCCAAGCTTGAAACAATAAGCATATAAAAAAATCGACCACCGATGTAGACGCGCAAGTCAATCCCCAATCCCCAATCCCCAATCCCCCAAAATGCTTCCAAATATTTCTACAATTCCTCTACGCCAAATGGCTTCCGGTGATGTTTTATCACTACAAGTATATAAATTTATTGGTGCTTATCCCGGCAAAAAAGTTTACATTCAATCTAATTTACATGGTGCAGAAATCGCTGGTAATGCAGTGATTCACCAATTAATTGAGTTTTTACTGACGCTCGATGATACTGATTTAGTAGGAGAAATTTGGTTAGTTCCTGTTTGTAATCCGATGGGAACCAATACTCGTGTGCATCACTTTTCACCTGGTAGATACTGTGTTTATGAGGCTAAAGATTGGAACCGTATCTTTTGGGATTATGAAAAAGAAGCTGATGATTTAGCTGTGTTTGCTAAATCTCAACTTCATTTAAAATGGGAGGTCGTCAAACAAAATTATCTTGCCTTAATTCAGCAAAGATTCACGCAACTTTTAGAAAAAATTAATTCTCCCAGTGGTGTACCTTATACTGAGAGGTTTCGCTACAGACTACAATCTTTGAGTTTAGATACTGATTACTTAATTGATTTACATAGTTCTACTAATCAAGGCTTAAATTACCTTTATTACTTCCCAAATCGAGAAGACAGTGCGAAATACTTTTTACTCAATTTTGGGATTGTGCTTGATGAATATGACGGTGATGCTTTTGATGAAGCATTTATTAAACCTTGGTTAGCATTAGAAAAAATTTTTAAACAATTGGGAAGAGATATCAAATTTGATGTAGAAGCCTGGACACTGGAGTTAGGTATAGGTATGCAAATGAATCCTGATTCTGTAGCTAGGGGAATTTTAGGAATCAAAAACTATTTAGCATTTAAAGGAGTGCTAAAAGTTGCTGATTTCCCTTTAGCAAATAGTCAAAATCACGAAATGACTTTTAAAGCCAGAAGTCAGATTCATAAATATTATGCTCCAGCAGGTGGAATGATTCAATCAAGAGTGGAATTAGGAAGTGAAATTAAAGCTGGACAGAAGCTTTATCAAATTTTGAGTTTCAATAAAGAAGGTAAGCTACCTCAAGTAATTGATATTTACTCTGAGCAAAATGGATTAGTGTATGATGTAGCAACGAATCAAGCTGTGAATGAAGGGGAATTTGTACTGGGAATGATTTAGAACTGCAATAGCATTAAAAAGATCCCCGACTTCTTAAAAGAAGTTGGGGATCTTACTCTGTCAATTTTCACAACTCATTTAGAACTACTTATCTAGATATAATTAAACAAATATACATAAATGTATATGTTCATAAATAAATATCTACTCTATCGGTAATTAGAACTAGGGTATTATTTAGTTTGGCTTTGTTAGTGAATATTAACATTGACTGGGCTATAGGTTTTGAGATTTGGTGTGTGAAATGTATTTGGTAGTTAAATATATTTAGTAGTGGATTAAACTAAAGCAAAGGCAATAGCTAAAAACTTCAGGGTGATTCTATGTTTCTTTTGTCTCTACACACCAAATTACTAATTGCAAACGTAGAGTAAATGGAGTCACAGGTGACTAGTAATAATAATGACATCTTCTCTTTTGCAGGGGAAGTAATGATTCCACAGGCTCCTCCTGGTTTCAAGTCGGGTTTTATCGGTATTGTCGGTCGTCCCAATGTCGGTAAATCTACGTTGATGAATCAATTAGTAGGACAAAAAATAGCCATCACTTCACCAGTAGCCCAAACTACACGCAATCGACTGCGGGGTATTTTAACAACAAAAGAGGCACAATTAATTTTTGTGGATACACCAGGAATTCATAAACCTCACCATCAATTGGGTCAAGTACTGGTGCAGAATGCCAAAATAGCGATTGAATCTGTGGATGTAGTGCTGCTTGTGGTCGATGCTACAACAGTTTGTGGTGCAGGCGATCGCTACATTGGTGATTTGCTGAGTCGCAGCAGTACACCAGTAATTTTGGGTTTAAACAAAATCGATCAACAAACAGCAGATTCTCTGAATATAGATGAAAGTTACACGCAATTGGCAAATGATTATCAATGGCAAACAGTAAAATTTTCTGCCAAAACAGGTACAGGATTGGGTGAACTACAGCAATTACTGATTCAAAATGTAGAACCAGGCCCTTACTACTATCCTCCTGATTTAGTAACCGATCAACCAGAACGCTTTATTATGGGCGAGTTGATTCGAGAACAAATTCTGTTGTTAACCCGTGAAGAAATCCCCCATTCTGTGGCGATATCCATAGATAAAGTCGAAGAAACAACAACAATTACCCGCGTCCTCGCCACAATTCATGTCGAACGTGATTCTCAAAAAGGAATTCTCATTGGGAAAGGTGGATCGATGCTGAAAGCTGTTGGTAGCGCCGCTAGAGAACAAATTCAAAAGTTAATTGCAGGCAAAGTATATCTAGAATTATTTGTGAAAGTGCAACCAAAATGGCGTCAGTCTCGTATCCGTTTGGCAGAGTTGGGATATCGCGTGGAAGAATAAAGTTAGTCATTAGTAAATGACAAATTCTAAATTGATAAAAAATGTCTTTTGATACTTCTATTAATCTGTCTCCAGATGCTGCACCATTGCGGATTTTAATCGTTGAAGATGATCCGATGATGCAATTGGGTTTAGAACAGTCACTAATGACGCATCCCCAATTGGAAATTGTCGGACAAGCTGAAGATGGCTATTTGGGTGTACAAGCAGCGCTGAAACTTAAACCAGATGTGGTGGTAATGGATATTGGCTTACCCCGTTTAGATGGGATTGCGGCGACACAACAAATCAAAGCTGCATTACCCAATACTCACGTGGTGATGCTGACGTCTCACAAAACAGAAACAGAAATTATTGCTGCTTTATCTAGTGGTGCTGATGCATATTGTATTAAAGGAGCAAGTGTAGAGCGACTTTTAAGTGCGATCGCAGCTGCTGTTGAAGGTGCAACTTACCTTGATCCTCAAATTGCTAGACAAGTGATCGAAAATCTCAAACCACCTTCCCCTAAAGGAAATGTTGCTAACCTTTCTGAACGCGAATTAGAAGTATTGAAACTGATAGTAGAAGGTTATAGTAACCCAGAAATTGCCGAAAAACTCTACCTTAGTCCCAATACTGTGAAAACCCATGTCCGGGGAATTATGAATAAATTATCGGTTGACGATCGCGTACAAGCAGCAGTCGTAGCCTTGCGTTCTGGATTAGTGTAGGGTAGCACAGCTAGCTGTGCTACCCGATCAACCAATAACAAATTTTAATGATGTATCTCCAAATTGAGAATGTAGCATCCCAATTGGACTTTTCCTGCCCATAACTCATACTCCAGCCGTAAATTTTCCGGCAGCGGGTGTCCATTCAAGGTCAAGTTACGGGTAAAATTACGTAGACGAATTGGTTGATTTGGTTGTAGTGACTCATTCGGCAACCAGTAGCGAGTAATCCCATATACACCTCGTTCCCAAAAATGCCGATAGCTCAACTGAGCATTTCCTTGCATAGTCATGGTTACTCGGTAGGGGGAAATCTCTAGCCATAATACTCTCGGACTACTGGGATTTAGTGCTTCTTTACTGTTAGTTACAGTTGGTGCTGTCAACAGTAAATGAAAGCGATCGCGGTCTTTTTGATACAATGTTGCGGCAGTTTCAACAACAGACCAGAGTGGCAGATCTGTAGAAATCAGTGATAAGCACACGGGCTTGCGGTGATGTGTCAGCATGGGAGCGATAGAGGCTAAAAGCTAAGGAGTAAAACGAAATCAATAATCAGGGGATCGGCAATTAATGGTAAGCAACTGAATGTTATTTAGCTAGGCTTTGATAAACTGGACAAATCGGTCTTAAAACAAGTAAGATACCAATCTATGAAGCCTTCATCAGGCTTTTTCTAAATTTGGCTTCAGCAATAGTAGTTTACGTAGTTGCAATGTACTGTAATCAAAGTAAACACACTTGTGTTTGAGTTGTTTTCAGCTCAGGGAAACTTGCTGGTTACATTATAAGGAAGTGAGAGTAGTTGTAGAAGCGCAAAGCGTGACTTCCTGAAGTATTCAAATGCTACTGCCCATAAACACGTAAAGTTTCCGGGAGCTTGGTAGCCCCTCGGCTTTAGCCAGGGGCGGAAAAGCGACATTGCGGCTTGAGCCGCAGTCTCTAATTTGATAGAATTGAGCAATCCCAGTAGGAATAATCATCGGCGTGTTGAAGCCT
>NZ_JBHFLM010000052.1:0-60809 GCF_041928655.1 Pelatocladus sp. BLCC-F211
ATTTCCCCTTGTCCTCCTTGTCCCAATACGGTTCAGTTAAGGCTAAAAACTAAAACTAGCGTAGGTTGGGTTGAGGAACTAAACCCAACATTATCAAGGCTTTGTTGGGTTTCGCTTGCACTCAACCCAACCTACATTTCTGCTTGGATAAAACAAATATATTGACATTGATACTCTGTAGAGACGTTGCAGTGCAACGTCTCTACATGACCAAAATTATGACGAAAAATTCTTAACTGAGCAGTATTGATTAAACACCAAAATATCAGATGTAAGGTCTACCGCATTGATATAAATACGGTTTAATTATTATCAATTATCTTGGAAATGTAAAATTCATTCGAGTTTCTATGTGATCAAAAACTCAGTTATTTCTATAATTTCGTCAAAGCGAAAATTATAAGTAATTTGCGTTAGAAATTCAATTAAAGTTGGATATTGTCTGGGAATTTTAGCCAAAAGTTGAAAAATACTTTCATCGTTACATTCTTTAGCTGCTGTACGTAGTTTTTGTATCCATGTATCTGGCATTACTTTTAGGTCTTCAGGAGTTAACTTTCTAGATTGCACAAAATTATTTTGGTCAACTATACCTGGTTCCAAGTAAATGTAGCGTACGCCTAAGTGTTTTGCGAGGTGAGCAAAAATTTCTTCTTCGCGAAATGGTTTGCTGATAAAGTCATCACAACCAGCAGAGATCATTGCTTGTCGCTGTTCCTCAAAAGCATAGGCCGTGAGGGCAATAATTTTGGTACGAGATGGGGTGTTGATGTGATGGTTCTCCCCAACACCCGATTTAGATTGCTCCCTCCCTTTAATTTCCTTGGTAGCTTCATAACCATCCATAATTGGCATCTGCATATCCATGAATATAATGTGGGGATGCCAGCTTTCCCACATAGCTATGCTTTGTTGACCATTTTCTGCTTGTTGTATTTCAAAACCCAAGGGTCTTAAAAGTTTGACGAGAAACTGACGATGATCTTGATTATCTTCCACAATTAGCAAGCGATAAATCGGTTGATCTGGTGCTAAACACTTAACCCGTTGACTTGACAACTCCTTTGGCTGCTGTTTTATCTCTGCTAACTTGATCTGAATATGGAATGTAAATAAACTTCCTTGTTCTAGCACACTGTTGACAGTAATATCTCCACCCATTAACTGTACAAACTTGCGACTAATTGCTAGCCCTAAACCTGTCCCTTCTTGCGATCGCCTACCAGTATCGGTTTGGACAAAAGCTTCAAATAAATTGTTGATTTCTTCTGAAGCAATACCAGAACCAGTATCTTCCACCTCGAAAGTAAGGGATCGGGGATCAGGGATCGGGGATTGGGAATTAGGCATTGGGCATTGGAAGAAATTTCTCCCTTGTCTCCCTTGTGCTCCTTGTCCCTCGTGTCCCATTCTCACGCGTAGAGTCACACTTCCTGCTTGAGTAAATTTGATCGCGTTACCCAATAAGTTCAACAGGACTTGCCGCAGTTTACTTTCATCGGTGATGATATATTGTGGTACTGATGGCGATCGCTCAAAGACGAGAGTAAGTTTTTTGTCTGTAGCTTTGAAGCGCAGCATATCCTCTAAGCTATCTAACAAACCATATAAATCTAATTTTTTTTCATTCAGTTTTATTTTACCTGCTTCAATTTTGGACATTTCTAAGACATCGTTAATTAGTTGCAGCAGGTGTTGACCACTTTTGTTAATAATCTCAAGATACTCCCGGTTTTCACCGATGCAGGAAGTATCGTCATACATGATTTGAGAAAAACCTAAAATACTGTTGAGGGGAGTGCGGAGTTCATGACTCATTGCAGCCAAAAACTGGCTTTTGGCTTTATTGGCTGCTTCGGCTGCTTCTTTTGCATGTTGTAATTCGATTTCAGCTTGCTTGCGATCGCTGATATCTCGTGCTACCCAAAGAACCGATTGGTCTGATGTCGGGGAAATACTAGCACTAAACCAAACTTTATGCTCCTGCCGACACAAATAGTAATCAAAATAAAGTGTTTGCTGTACTTCTACAGCTTGTTTAACTTTTTCTAGCCATATCTGAGCAGTCTGTTCATGAAAAAATTGTTCTATCGTCTGACTAATTACATCAGTATCATCTGTATATATTTGATTAGGTTTTGTTGGGAGAATTTTTATACTTCCGAGTTGATTGTTGTGCAGATTGATCATAAGCACCACATCAGTCATTGCTTCAAACACAGCACGCATCTGAGCTTCAGAAGTTTCTAGCCTTTGCTCAAGTAACTTGCACTTGCTGATTTCCTTTTGTAGCTGCTGACTTAACTTTCTTAATTGGCATTCCTGACGATCAACTAAATCCATATATCTTAAATATTGACCAATATTGATTAATCATTAAGTTGGAGGCAAGGATTTATGCTGTTTCAGAACAATTTAAATTTTAAAGTATTTTTACGTAATTTTATGTATAAAACAATTTTCATTTCTCATTTGTCAGAGAAAGTTAACAAAAAAGAACATCAATCTGAGTAAAATTGCCGAAACTGCTTTGAAAGAGGGAAGCAGTTTTTTAATATCTCCCTCCCTTTTCCATGATCTTTCTCTAATTTAAACTGGTGAGTGCTTCGGCAATACGCTGAGAAACAAAAGGTAAAATATCACGATTTTGAGCGTGTGCTTTGCCTTCAGTAAATACCACTAAAAGATAAGGATGACAATTCGGTATTTCTATATACGCAGCATCATGTCGGACTTGACTAGTCCAACCTGCCTTTGACCAAATTTGTGCTGTTTGGGGAAGACCAGCACCTAAAAAGCCTGTAACTTGATCTTCTTCTACATCTTTCGGTAAATCATCAGGATTGAGACTACGTTTGAGTAGACTCATCATTGCTTGCGATCGCATACTAGATACTGCCACACCACCAATAATGCTATGTAACAACCTGGCGATCGCATTAGTTGTTAACATGTTACGATTTTCCAGTAACTGTCCATAAAAAGCGCGTTCACGTCCGTAAGGCCCATCACACCAAGTCTTTTGACAGACGTTAATACTTTCCATTTCTGGCCAACCCAAGGATTGATAGTAGCGATTCACAATATGACGCTGTTGCTTCCACGTCTCAAATGGGCCTGGTGGTAATTCTGGACCAGATGTAGTTCCTGTCAGTATATCTACTACCAAACTAGTAGCATCGTTACTAGAGTCAACAATCATATCACGTATGGCTCTTTCTAACTCACTAGAAGTTTGAACCATACCTTTTTCTATCCATTCTTGTGCTGCTACCAAGTAAAATAGCTTCACTACACTGGCTGGATAAATTCGCTCTGAGCCTCGATACATAAAACCACGGACTGGATGGTTCCAAAAAGCATCTGGAGTCAGCGCACCGCCAGTATTTACCAACACAGGTGGATCGTAGACAATCCAAGTCAAAGCAATTTGGTTGCGGTCTAAGGTCGGAAATTTTGTCCAAGTTGCTTCTAAAATGCCATTACCTAGCTTTTCTAGCTGTTCTTCTTGATTAAAAAAAGTCATTGTTGTGTTTGCAGAATGTCCCTAAATCTCAAATCCCAAATCGCAAATTTAGAATCAGGTGAGTATGAGTGTCTAACTAACCTGAACATATATGATTCTCCAGAATGTACACGCTTGGCTACCCAAGCTCAGGCTGGGCGACATTTGCGGGTGACATCAAAAAATGATGTAGAAACGCGCCTTAGCGAAGCCATGCGCGACAGCGCTATTGGCACATCTGTACAAGTGTGTTTGTGTGAGGATGATTATCCAGGCTGGTTGTCAGTTGCAGATTTGGTTTTATTACAAACAGCAACTGTACCTTATCAGGCTAAATCATTTTCCGAATCAGAAATCAAAAAATTGCTCCCAGAAGTGATTGCTTTTACTCACAAAGCGATGCAACAGCCTAATTATTATCTTTGGGGTGGTACAGTTGGGCCAAATTATGACTGTTCGGGGTTGATGCAGGCGGCGTTTCGTTCGGTGGGTATTTGCTTACCTAGAGATGCATATCAACAGGAAGATTTTACCCAATCAATTGACCTTGTACTAGTGAAACCGGGTGATTTAGTCTTCTTTGGGACTCCCCAAAAAGCTACTCATGTGGGACTCTATTTAGGAGATGGTTATTATATCCATAGTTCTGGTAAAGATAAAGGGCGTAATGGTATAGGGATTGACATTCTCTCGGAACAAGGTGATGAGGTGAGTCAGTCATACTATCAGCAACTACGCGGTGCTGGCAGAGTGGTGAAAAGTTACGAACCGCAGAGTCATAAAGGATTGAAAGAAAAAATATGAGGAGTGGATTAGTTTCTAATGGGGTAGCTGGACAACATGAGGCGATTTCCTCACCAGTTCCCAATGTTTCAGTGGTGGTACCGGTGCGTGATGAAGTGGAAAGTTTACCTCATTTACTGGAGGCGATCGCTTCTACTTTAAATGCTAGTAATCTTACTTATGAAATTATCTGTGTGGACGACGGTTCTACCGATGGTTCCGCGCAGTTCCTGAAAGAACAAGCACAAATCCGCAATGATTTAAAAGCAGTCATTCTGCGGCGTAACTACGGTCAAACTGCGGCTATGGCGGCTGGATTTTACTATGCACATGGCAAAGCAGTCGTAACTTTAGATGCCGACTTACAAAACGACCCAGCAGATATACCGATGTTGTTGGCGAAACTCGATGAAGGCTACGACTTGGTTAGTGGTTGGCGGCTAAATCGCCAAGATGCAGCTTTGACAAGACTATTACCCTCTAAAATTGCCAACTGGTTAATTCGGCAGATCACTAGTGTACATATACATGATTATGGTTGTTCATTAAAAGCCTATCGTGCAGAATTGGTAGCAGATATGAACCTCTACGGAGAACTGCATCGATTTTTACCAGCTTTGGCGTATATCGAAGGCGCAAGAATTACCGAAATGGCTGTACGTCACCACGCGCGTAAGTTTGGTCGCAGTAAGTACGGTTTGTCACGGACTTTTCGGGTGATGATGGATTTGTTCACGATCGCCTTTATGAAAAAGTTCCTCACCCGTCCAATGCATGTTTTTGGGCTATGGGGCTTGATTTCTATGCTTTCAGGAGGTGCGATCGGCGTTTATTTGACCTGGGTAAAATTAGCTTTTCATCAAGATATTGGCGATCGCCCTTTGTTAATTTTGGCTGTTCTGTTATTAGTGACAGGGGTACAGTTATTCTGCTTTGGTTTATTAGCAGAGTTGCTAATGCGTACTTATCATGAATCCCAAGGGCGTCCCATCTATCGAGTCAGGGAAGTAGTAATGGGATCGGGGACAAAACAATTAAAAATTCAAAATTAAAAATTGGGAAGGGGGACAACTTCTCAGTTATCAGTTATCAGTTATCAGTTATCAGTTTAATTTGATCACTGATCACTGATCCATGCCCCATGCTCAATGCCCAACCAACAACCAATCTGTCAGAATCCTGAAGTATTAGCTATTATTAAGTAATGTAACAATAATTGTTAGTTAAAAGTTCCAAGTCCATAATGCCAAGTCTAAATTCTATGACAATTGACTCTTGACAATTGACTCTTGACGATTGACTTAAATTAACTTGCATTTACCGTGAAATTACTTAATCCAATTGATACTCAACTACAACGAAACCTGCTGGTTTTATTCACAGCAGGTTTACTGTTCTGGTCTAGCTTGGCTTCTTTGTTGCCAACGCTACCACTTTATCTAGAAGAGATCGGGGCGAGTAAGCAACAAATTGGGGTTTTAATGGGTAGCTTTGCCATTGGGCTGCTGTTATTTCGCCCTTGGTTGGGAAGTTTAGCAGACGAGCGGGGTCGTAAAATTGTACTGCTGATTGGGATGGTGGTGGTGGCGATCGCTCCCCTTGGTTATGAAATCACGACATATATACCTTTATTAATTGTGTTGCGTGCTTTTCATGGCATTAGTATCGCTGCTTTTGCCACTGCTTACATAGCGCTGGTAGCAGATTTAGCCCCGGCTAGCAATCGTGGTGAGATTATTGGCTACATGAGTTTGGTTAATCCGGTTGGTTTAGCAGTGGGGCCAGCTTTAGGTGGTTATTTACAAGCTGCGGCTGGAAATACGGCGTTGTTTTTGTTATCTGCGGCGTTAGGTGGGTTAGGGGTGTTATGTATTGTACCAATTGTTAATCCACCTGTTGATAAGCAGCGAACCAAAAACCTCGATTCTAATTTTTGGCGAATGTTGGTTAGTCCCAGGGTGAGAGTACCAGCATTTGTAATGTTAATGGTTGGTTTGACTGTCGGAACTTTGCATACTTTTGCACCACTGTATATCAAATCTACTCAGGTTGACTTAAATCCTGGGTTATTTTATACAGCTTCGGCAATTTCTAGCTTTAGTGGTAGGGTATTTACTGGTAGGGCAAGCGATCGCCTGGGGCGAGGATTGTTTGTGACTATTGGTTTAGTTTTTTACTCTCTATCAATGGTATTGATGTATCTGGCTAACAATACCAGTACTTTCTTACTCGCTGCCCTGATTGAAGGTATTGGAGGCGGTACACTAATTCCGATGATTGCAACACTCATGGCTGATCGTTCCCTTCCTCAAGAAAGGGGACGTATTTTTGCCATATGTATAGCTGGATTTGATTTTGGGATTGCGATCGCAGGCCCAATTGTGGGTTTTGCTGCTGAACAAGTGGGATACCGTATTAGCTTCGGTTTCACAGCAGCATTAACCGTAGTTGGTATGATTGTTTTTCTTACCCAATCTAGTAAAACTCTTCCCACTTCCCTACGTTTCGCCCTTGGTCGTGGTCAAGATTATTATGCCTTAAATACAATTCAGGATTAAATATTACAAATTACAAATTAAAAAAGAAGAATGCAGTTTCCTCATTTTTAATTTGTAATTTTACAATTTATAAACGGGCGAGGAGGGATTCGAACCCCCGACACCGTGGTCCGTAGCCACGTGCTCTAGTCCACTGAGCTACACGCCCTTGCGGTCACAGGATCTAATAGTAACACATGAAATTAAATGACGCAAGATAATTTTCAAACTGCTTCTGTTGATCTGACCCACCTAGATCACCAAGGGCAAGCCCAAATGGTAGATGTGTCAGAGAAACCATCCACAGTCCGCCAAGCAACAGCAGCTGCAAGAGTGCGAATGTTAAGCGCAACCTTTGCTGCTATCCAAGCAGGAAACGCCCCTAAAGGAGATGTGTTAGCAACAGCAAGACTAGCAGGAATTCTAGCTGCTAAACAGACAGCTAACTTGATTCCTCTATGCCATCCTTTGCCTTTGCACAAAATAGAAGTACTCATCACACCAGACCCACAATTACCTGGTTATCAAATTCAGGCAACAGTTAAAACCAAAGCTGAAACTGGTGTAGAGATGGAAGCCCTGACAGCTGTTTCTGTTGCTGCTCTTACCCTTTATGATATGGCAAAAGCTTTAGAAAAATCGATTCAAATTGAATCAATTCAATTAATAAGTAAAACTGGCGGCAAATCAGGAGATTATTGCCAACAAGAATAGACTTTATAAGAAATAAAAAATAAAAAATAAAAGGTCATCCATTTGGCTGATGAGGCAAATTTTTACTCTTGATAGTTTACAATTAATAGTAAGAGGTTATACCAATTCTATATGAAGACGCATACAAAGACCTCACCCCGGCTTCGCCACCCCTAAGCGCAAGCGGGGAGGGGTTGGGGGAGGGGTAAAATTCGGGAGCAGCTTCACGAAGAATTGGTATTAATACTTCTTGCCTGAGATAGAATCGGAGGGCTGAAATATGGCATTAATACGTTGGGACCCTTTCCGGCAAATTAACCGTTACGATCCTTTCCGGGAAATTTCTAGCCTGCAACG
The DNA here is from genome assembly GCF_041928655.1 of Pelatocladus sp. BLCC-F211. Lineage (NCBI taxonomy): Bacteria > Bacillati > Cyanobacteriota > Cyanophyceae > Nostocales > Hapalosiphonaceae > Pelatocladus > Pelatocladus sp. BLCC-F211. The sequence continues at coordinate 7,876 of NZ_JBHFLM010000052.1, forward strand.
CGAAATGAATCGCCTGTTTGATCGCATGATCACTACTAGTGATGATGGTGAGGAAATGGCTAGTTTTGCTTTTATGCCACTAGCTGAAATGCACGAAAATCCTGATAATATCGAACTGCGGGTAGAACTTCCTGGTGTAGAGGCTAAAGACTTGGATGTAAAAGTTACTGCTGAAGCTGTTTCTATCAGTGGTGAACGCAAATCTGAAACTACAACCGAAGAAAAAGGGATGAGACGTTCGGAATTCCGCTATGGTCGTTTCCAACGCATGATTCCTTTACCTAGTAGAATTCAAAACGATCAAGTACAAGCAGAATTTAAGAACGGTGTTTTGTGTTTGACCATGCCGAAAGCTGAGGAAGAAAAAAATAAAGTTGTCACCGTTAATTTAGGGGGACAAGAAACTCAGGCAATAGGCGATCAGTATGATCGACAAACTCAACAGCAATTACAATCTCAATCAAGTTAACTTTAACCCAAATTAATTAGCGAGTTAATTAGCCAATTAATTAGCTGTTGATATTTTTGGTTGTTGCACAAACACTGCTAGAAAATAATGTATAACAGGATTGACAGGATAATTCACAACCATATTGTGCTGTCAGTCCTATTTTTCTTTGCTCCAAAATATTGAGAAATGCCATACTGACGACAGATTTTCACCAACCATCGGTAATCTTAGCCTATGGCAAGTTATCAGGATCATGTTAAAAATTTTTGTCCGTCTGGACGGTAAATTACTAACTCTCCCTGGGTGGTATCAAAGCGAATTCCCAAGCGAGGACTAACCCAACCATCCATTTCCCCGTTCCCTATTTTCCACTCAGACGGTAACAACAGCCGAAAAAATCCTAAAATGGGTCAGAAAGCAAATTTTATTAAAATCTGTAACAAAGTATATGCCTCCTCGCTGGCCTCGTAAACCTGATCGCAAAGACCCAGCTTACCGCAAGCTAGATGACCGGATGAATTTTGCTGTCCATGTGGCAATATTTGCAGCGTGTAATTCAGGGTTGTGGTTTTTTCACAATTTCTTAAAAACTACCTGGGAATGGCTACCTTGGGTGACAGCTGGCTGGTCAGTGGTATTGTTGGTTCACTTGATTTATATTGTGGCGATCGCTAATTATTCTGAAATCCCGTCTAAATCCACCTGAAGACGGACTGATCAAGCTGGGGCAATTGTAACTTGTGGCTGTAGAGTCTTTTGGGAATTGAGCGATAATAGTAATAGTTTATAAATTCGCTTCCGTTCCTTAGGGTTATTTTTATGACAAAGACTAACACCACAGAATTACTGGAAGCCCTAGCAAATGAAATTGGCGAAAACGTTTACATCGATATTGCTAAATGGCATTTATATCTATCAAACGCCAAGTTACATACTATCGTTGCAGAACAAGTCTACCCCATAATTACTGCGAATAAGCCAGTAGATGAAGAGGATGTGATCAAAGTTCTAGAATCTATTCCTGTCAAAATTGGTGGTGGTAGAAGGGAAGTTCCTCTGATTGATTTATTACCTCTGCAATGTCAGGTAAATTTGGTAGATATATTAGAAAAATTCCAACGCGAAATGTAATATTTTGTGATTTTGTGTTAAGTAGCTTAAATTTTACTTGACTTAATACTCAATCATTCTCTTTGTGAAAGAGAAACTATAACTGCGTATCTGTCTATTTAGAAGTTAACTCTAGTAGCAAATGTATTTGCTAAAGCTTGAGAAACAGGACTGGTACATAGTTTTTTTATGCTTTTTTTTGATTCCTTATTGAAGCAATCTAGATTTATGAGGGTTATTTATTATGTTGCTACAGCTTAAAGATAGTGGTGAATTGTTGAAAATCCTTGATGTTCAAGAGTTAATTGACCCTAGTATTGATAGTATTCAAGCTAGAGATCAAGAAGGTCAAGAAGAACAGTCACCAGAATCTTATAAAAAGGAAAATCTCGTTTTTCCTTCTGGTGAAAATCTACCTCGTTGTTGGATGGATGCAAATTATAAACATGCAAAAGCTTCTTAATTTTAGGATTTAAGCAAATAAATAAGCAGAGATGTGAGCGATCGCGTCTCTGCTTTAGTTTTTGTTTAGTATCTAAATTTATAGAAAATTTTGATAGCTTATATTATTTAAAATCGATGAAAGAACATAATTGTTAATATTGTTACATTTTGGTATCTCAAATTTAAAAGTTCATATTCAATCAAAGTTGGGATGATGGGTATCACCCATCATACTTGCAACATTCAGCCAATGATATTATTAGCGATCGCGCTTGAAAAATCTTCCTGACAAAATCACCAAGAAATGATTGGTAAGCTGAGTTCGGTAGATAAAATATAAAGAGCGATCGCCCTCATTTTCTGTGAACTAACTCAGAATCATTTGCAAAAAGAGGGATAATTATTGTTGTGGTTAAAAGTGAGGAGACTTTCTAGCAAAGTGACAATATAGGAGGTAAAGATGGGTCGTCTACTTTACGAACACGCATTTTCTTACAAGGGATATTTAATCATTCCTTTTGTTTTTGGAAAAGCGGATAATTACGAAATTTATTCGTATAAATTGTTGTCAGCAATTGGTTATAAAAGTCAATTCCACAAAGTAGAAAATCCAGCGAAAATATATGGCAGCAGTGTCAGTAACATCCTGGAGATTGCCAAAGAACATATAGACCAAAACTCAGAATTTGTCAGCGAGGGTGATTACTTTAAAAACCGCTATGTTTACCGTAATAGCCTCGTAATTGTTTATCGACAAGAAGGTAAATCTTTTTACGATCACTATCCACCAGACTCATTGAATAACATTGCAGCACCCAAAATATTCACATCAGAATATGAATGTCTGAGTTGGATCAAGCAAGGGCTTGATAGCTTAAATGTGCGGCGTCGGTAGTCCTTTAATAACTGAGGTGGGTATTTTGCCCACCTTATCCTGACTTTTCAAATAAAAGTGAAAAGTCAGATTGCTATAGAGTGTCAAGGTAGCCAAAAATTAGGTAAGATAGACTTACTAACATGATGTACAGTTCTATTCACTGTCCTTGCTAATTGAATGTGAGGTTCATCAGCTTCTACTGATATAATTTGTGCTGGCGTACCCTCACCCAAGTGAGAAATTACTAAATTTGCTGCTTCTAAACCTGTGACGTAAGCTTTTTCTTGAGACCAAGAACCGTGGCGATTAACAATCCAATCACCACTCATAAATACGTTTTTCACGCTAGTTTTGGCTGGTAGCATATGGCGATAGCTACCAGGTGCAAAGTGAGTAACCGCCTGTGGTAAACGAATAACGCTGCTATCAATTACTTTTGCTTGGTGAAATTCGGGTATACAAGTTGCTAAATAACGCTGTACTATCGGTATGATTTCTTGATCTTCTAGGGGAATAAACTGATTAGCATGATAAAAATCAACTTCTACAACTGTCCCCGGTTCATGTTGATATTCATCGTGTAGAGCGTTCAAATCAAAAAATGTCCAACCTGTAGTTTGATCAAAGCCAAAACAAGCATTAGAAGGACGAGGAATTGTAATTTTACGGTCAAACCAAAGACGAGTTGCTAAAACATCAATCGCCCCTAAGTTATTTAAATTGCGGAATTCTGTACGAGTTTGCAAACTGCTACTACTAGAAACAATCTTTTTCATCCCAGTGACACCGACAGCAAAAATTATTGCATCAGCATCAAACACTTCTTCCCCGCAAACTACACCTGTCGCTTGATTATTACTATCGATAATTAAGTCAGTCACACGTTTATTAGTGAGGAATTTTCCCCCTAATTTTTCAATGTATTGTATCCAAGGGCGAAATATTTTTTCTCCTACAGTTCCCCGACACCAAACCACATCAAAATCAGGTTGATGCGCCAGAATAAAATAGTAAAGCATCCCTAAAGCTGCTGCTGCGGAACATTGTTCACCAGGCGCAAACAAGCCTACCAATAACATTGGTTCAAAGGATTCGCTGTAAAGTCGTGCAGAAACACCAAAATCTTTGAATAATTCTCGCGCCGTCACAAAATCATATCTTCGCCAAGCTGCATCAGAATGATCAAAATCAATGACAGCGTAAAGTAAAGGTAAGGCGCTGAGGCGGTCAATTAATGGTAGCCGTTTAAAGTGAGTATAGATAAAAGTTCCCAGAGGTGTGGGAAGTTGGGGTAAGTTTTGAAAAATTGGTGATTCAACTTCTAAACCTGCGGGTGAATATTGGGACGAACGAGTCCAAGTGGTAAAGGGGTTAATTCCTAATTTATGAATAAGGGCAAAGATATTTCTGTAAGGATACCAAAAACCGTGAATTCCTGCTTCTACTGAACGTCCTCCTGGCGTTTTCCAACCAGCAACAAGCCCACCAGGGTAAGAACCTGCTTCGAGAAGAGTCACATCGTAACCTTGTTTTGCTAGGTGATAGGTTGCACCTAACCCAGCCCAACCTGCACCAACAACAATCACTTTTTTACGTTGTGATGCTTCTGTCATCTTTAATCTCCAGTTCTCATCGCAATTCCTACTAAGTCCACTATCAAGAGTAGACAATTATTATGCTATCAAGAGAACAGCTTGAAGTACTATCACTTGAAGACTTACAGATACATTACCGTCCGTCAATCGCTTTTGATAAACTAAAAAACAACCCTTACTCCTGCAAAGGTAGCCTTATGACCTCTGCAACCAATCCACCCAACACCCTCACCCCTTTCCCCGATCACACGCAATTACCGGAATCCGACGGTACATTTGTGAAAAACTTCCAGGAACATCCCCAAAGCATTCTATTAACCGACTCTATCAAACCAATATTGCAAAAACGTCATCCTGATGGGCAATACTGTATTGGTCAAGATTGTGGGATCTACTGGCGGATGACTGACCCCCCAGAAAAAGGCGCAGAAGCACCGGATTGGTTTTTTGTAGGGAATGTACCGCCCTTGCTAGATGGACAAACGCGGAGGTCTTATGTGCTGTGGCAAGAGTTTATCGCCCCGTTGATTGTATTAGAATTTGTCTCTGGAGATGGTAGTGAGGAACGAGACAAAAATCCTTGGAAGGGTAAATTTTGGATTTATGAGCAGGTGATTCGTCCTCCTTTTTATGGCATTTATGAAGTAAATAAAGCCAGCGTGGAAGTTTATGAATTAATTGGTGGACAATATGAGTTATTAGAAGCAAATGAACGGGGACATTATTCCATAATTCCTTTAGGAGTCGAGTTAGGCATTTGGCACGGAGAATACCAAAATATGGAATTACCTTGGCTGCGCTGGTGGGATTTGCAAGGTAATTTGTTGTTGACTGGTGAGGAAAGAGCCGAACAAGAATCTCAACGAGCAGAACAAGAATCTCAACGAGCAGAACAAGAATTTCAACGAGCAGAACAAGAACGTCAACGAGCAGATCGTTTGGCTGAACAATTGCGCGCTCTCGGTGTGGAACCGGAAGCTTAGTGTTTTGCTCGGCGTTACGTAAAATAGGGATGAAGAATTAACCACCAAGACACTAAGACACCAAGAATCAAGTTTTTCACTCAATACGGTTCGGTTAAGAATTTTTCGTCATAATTTTGGGCATGTAGAGACGTTGCACTGCAACGTCTCTACAGGGTTTAATGTAGATCGATTTGTCTTATCTGAACCGTATTGGGTGTGGAACCGGAAACTTAACATTTTTGGTGTTTGGATTAAAGGTGTGATTGATCGCTTCTCTATCCAATACAACTTTGTTCAATTATCTTCTGGAGCTTGAACAAGCTATGAGCGCGTGTTAAATACCCAGTGTCCTATCCATCCCAAACCCAAACCCAAACTGGAAACGCCAGCTAAAATCAGAAAAGTATGAAACTTGTTGAAGGATTCTAGTAATTTTTTCCAAGCCGCAGCCGCAGCCACAGCCCAAGCCACAGCCCAAGCCATAGCCCCAGCCGCAGCCACAACCCCAGCCACACCCCCAAAAGCCAAAGCCACAGCCACAGCCCAAACCACAGTCACAGCCACACCCCCAGCCACACGCCCAGCCAGAGCCACAGCCACATTCCCAGCCCCAGCCAGAGCCACACCCCCACCCAGAGCCACAGCCCAAGCCCAAGCCCCAGCCCAAGCCCCAGCCCAAGCCCAAGCCCCTAACGAACCGTTAGACATGGCTAAGGAGTAGCCTATGAATAGGTAATTCAACAATACACCAACCAACCACCCCCAGGGAATAATTCTAGGTGATTTAGTAGCTGCTTGACCTGGAGTAGCCTTTGACGCTGACTTAGCTTCGGGAGGACGAACAACTTCTTTTCTATGAACTGGTTCAACAGTCGGTGGAGAAGTTTGTTTTGGTACTTCTAGCATTGCCAACCATGACTGCATTGACTGAGGGCGGTCTTCAGCCTCCAGTGCCATACCCTTGAGAATTGCTCGGTTTAACTGTTCGCTGATACTTGAAATAATTTCTTTGGGTGGAGTCAAGAGTGTATTATCTAGCTTACGAGCCAAAGAAGTTGTAGGGCGCTGACCTGTCACCGCATAATAGAGCGTGGCAGCTAGGCAGTAAATATCAACTGTTGGCTCCCGACTTCCCCTAGTTCTCTGCTCATAGGGTGCAAATCCATCATTACCTGCCCTATTTGTTGAACTCAAGGTTAAGGGAATAATTTGTTTGGCAATACCAAAGTCAATTAAAACTGCTTTATCATTCTTCCGCAACATAATATTTCCGGGGTGGGCGTCTCGGTGTACTAATCCTGCTTGATGCAATACACACAAGGCTTCCCCAATCTGGCGGATACAATGTACAATCTCTGCTTCTGGTAACGCTCCCCTGTTTCTCACCGCTTCAAATAAATTTTCTCCCGGCACAAAATCCATTACTAAACAGTGAGTATTACCTTCCTGAAATAGTTCAATAACTCCCACAATATGAGGATGGGGATCTTGAGATAGACGTGCTAGTATTTGCCCTTCTTCAATAAATCGTTCTATGTACTTTTGATAGTCTGGGTCATAACTGAGATATTCATTTGGTGTTTTGATAACAACGTGGCGATTTAACTCAATTTGCAATGCTTTATAAGTTATCCCAAATCCTCCTTGTCCCAGGACTTCTTCAATTACATATTTACCATTTTGCAATTGTTGTCCCTTTGCCCAAGGCATGAATACCTCTAAATCAGAAAAATTACTTTAATCCCAACACCCTAGTAATAGTTTAACTAAATCTACTTAAGAGCCGTGAAATAAATTTCCAACTCAGAGCTAAATCCTTATAAAGCAGATTAAAACTCACTATTGATAGGTGTTTCAGTCAGCTTTAACTAACTTCAGCTTTTAGCCCCAGCTTTAGTTGAGGGCTAAAGTAAGTGCCATTCAAATCTACGGTGTCTTAGTAGATGACGGACTGGGAGACTGTGAAGGTGGACTAGTAGGCGGAGATTTGGAATCATGTTTATTAATCCAATCAGCCATACCCGAAAGTAACGCTCCGATCGCTGCGATCGCAGCAAATACTAGTCCCAAAATCTGAATTCTTCGCTCCCACGTTGCGTTCGTGCTAGAAGTTATAGTAGATACAGGTGTGTTAGTTTCTCCAGTCAATCCCAATAAATCGAGCCATTCCCGCATCGATTGCGATCGCTGTTTGGGGTCTAATTTCATACCAGTCAAAATTGCTCGGTTGGTGCGATCGCTAATCTGATCATTAATGTCTTTTGGAGGAACTAAACGAGCCTTATCTATCTTACGTCTCAGCGCACTGACGGGTGTTTGTCCGGTGAGAAGCACATATAAAGTTGCTGCCAAAGAATAAATATCACTATAGGCATTTGCTTGAGTATTTTGAGCGTAAAGCTCAGGCGGTGTAAATCCTTCGGAAGTTTCCTTAGTTCGGTTTGTGGTTAAGATATGGTCAAAGTCTAAAGCTAAACCAAAATCAATCAGCACCGCTTCCGGTTGTCCTTCTCGCACCCGCAAAATGATGTTTCCTGGGCGCACATCTCGATGAATCAGGTGATTTTCATGCACCACTATCAAAGCTTCCCCAATTTGTTGAATATAACGTAGTGCTTCTGATTCTGAAAGTCTTTGCTGGCGACGATCAGCTAAACTCACTCCATCAACATATTCCATTACCAGACAAGAATGTTCTCCTTCCTTAAAGGTGTCTGTAACTTGCACAATGTGCTGATGTTGACAATGAGTGAGTTTTAAACCCTCCCGCAAAAACATCGTCTCCAAGCGATCGCGTTCCGACTGACTCAGGGAATTGAGCAAGTCATCGTTTAGTGTTTTAATAACTAAGCGATCGCCATTCCTGTTTTTGACCAGATATGTGATCCCAAAGCGTCCTCTTCCCAACTCTCTTTCAATGGTGTATTTGCCATTTTGCAAGCGATCGCCATTTGCCCAAGCCACACAAAGCAACTCCCAAAATACTTACATTAATTCTCACACAAGTAAAATCTTCACAATCTAAGCTTGGTTTTACCGAAAATTCGCGGAAAACACACTCTTGTATCTATTATCGGTAAGGCATTCGCCACAGCAAGCTATAATCTCAAAAAGCTAATCCATATAACAAACTCATAAAAAGTCAATTATGGCTCAAGTCTTGGTTGAAGACCTAGACCCCATCATCCTAGAAAAGCTAGAAATCCTTGCCAAACAGCACGGTCACTCTTTGCAAGCAGAAATCAAACGCATCTTGGAGATGGCAGTACAAAGTGAGGCAACTTCAAGCAAGCAAGTCAATATGTCAAAGGTGAGAGAAGCTGCTTTCCAAATGCGGTTGCAATTAGTAGGTAATATCCATACCGACAGTGCAGAACTCCTCAGAAAGGAGAAAAATAAGTGAATCGCTACGTTGTTGATGCCACTGTGGCTGTTAAATGGTTCATACCAGAGATTAACAGCGAAAAAGCAGCTCGTCTTTTGGACGGAACTTATGAATTACTAGCCCCAGATTTACTACTACCTGAGTTTGGGCATATTTTGTGGAAAAAAGTTCAGCTAGGGGAAATTACCCAAGAAACAAGCCGCAGAATTATACATAATTTTAAAACAGTGATGTTGCAGACTTATCCTTCAACATTGTTGTTAGAAACTGCTGTAGAAATGGCTAATAATTTAGCACAGACTGTAGATGACTGTTTTTATATAGCTCTTGCTTTTACGGAAGAATGTCAGCTTGTCACAGCTGATCGCAAATTCTACAACTCGCTCAAGATTAGTTTTTTTGCCGATAAACTTGTGTGGGTAGAAGATATATCTAATCCGTAGCGGGCATCAGGGAGCAGGGAGCAGGGAGCAGGAAGACGTGGTGATAAAGGAGAATACCAATCCCCAATCCCCGATCCCTGATGCCCAATCCCCGATCCCCGATCCCCAATCCCCAATCCTATTACGTTGTTTAAAGTTATGTAGCCTTTTGATTACGACAGATGAGTCACTGCGGTAAACTAAGCCTTGATTATGATTCTTTCGCGGAGAAGAACACTTCATTTAGGAGTTTTTTAATGTCTCATACCGTAAAAATTTACGATACCTGCATTGGCTGCACCCAGTGCGTCCGCGCTTGCCCCACAGACGTATTGGAAATGGTTCCCTGGGATGGTTGTAGAGCTAATCAAGTAGCTTCTTCCCCCCGCACAGAAGACTGTGTTGGTTGCAAGCGTTGTGAAACTGCTTGTCCCACTGACTTCTTGAGCATCCGGGTATATCTGGGAGCTGAAACAACTCGCAGCATGGGTCTGGCTTACTAAAAGCTAGAAAAAGCCCACACCATACCCGATTGGAACGGGTCGGTGTGGGAGCAGTCACTTTTTAATTAGCAAACTTTTTTTTACAGGTAGGGTAGACATTAATCGCTTCTCTAGTCAGATTGGTGAGAAACGTCTACTCTATAAATTTATCGTTTTTTATAAAAATTAAAAAATCTTAGCATTTAATCTATTGTCAATGGTCATTTGTCATTTGTTAAGCCCGTACAGTGGTGGTTAGTTCTTGCTTTCCTAGTATCCCCCTTGTCCACGCCACGTGCTACAACGCTTTTAACCCGCAAGGGCGCAGTGGCTCCCCTTGTCCCCGATCCCCGATCCCCAATCCCCCATCCCCCATCCCCTGACTTAGCATCTATACTGGAATTTAATCATCCTGAAAATTGTAGTGGTGTGAGTAATGTGTGGTATCGTCGGTTATGTAGGGACTCAAACGGCGACAGAAATTCTCTTATCTGGGCTGGAAAAACTGGAGTATCGAGGCTATGACTCTGCTGGAGTTGCTACGATTTGGGAAGGAGAAGTTAATTGTGTCCGGGCTAAAGGCAAACTATCTAACCTACGTTCCAAGTTAGAACATTTACAAACTCCTGCCCAAATTGGTATTGGTCATACTCGCTGGGCTACTCACGGGAAGCCAGAAGAATATAATGCTCATCCGCATATGGATACAGCAATGCGGATAGCGGTAGTAGTAAATGGAATTATTGAAAACTACTCTAAGTTGCGTGAGGAACTGAAACAGCAAGGATACGAATTTCGTTCCGATACCGATGTCGAGGTCATTCCCCATCTCATTGCTCAATTTCTCAAAGAAGAAATCGCTTTCGGACAGACTAATTCAGATTCTCTGTTCTTGGAGGCTGTCCGAAAAGCTGTTAATGAATTACAAGGTGCATTTGCGATCGCTATTATAAGTGCTGACTATCCCGATGAGTTAATTGTCGTTCGTCAACAAGCACCTATAGTTATTGGTTTTGGCCAAGGAGAGTTTTTCTGCGCCTCCGATACTCCCGCAATTATTTCCCATACCAAGGCGGTGTTACCCCTGGAAAATGGTGAATTGGCACGTCTGACTCCTTTGGGCGTAGAAATTTATAACTTTGCTGGCCAAAGGTTGAAAAAACACCCCCGCCTACTCAGTTTGAATCCGATGATGGTAGAAAAACAAGGATTCAAGCACTTCATGCTCAAAGAAATCTACGAGCAACCAGGAGTAGTAAGGGCTTGTTTAGAATCATACTTTAAAACCGATTGGCATCCAGCAAATAGTAGTAGTTCTCCCATCAATATTGGTTTACCAAGTGAATTTTACGCAGATATAGAACAAATTCACATTGTAGCTTGTGGTACTAGTTGGCACGCGGCTTTGATCGGTAAATACTTACTCGAACAACTAGCACAAATTCCCACCCAAGTACATTATGCCTCCGAGTTTCGCTACGCCCCCTCACCTCTGACGCCCAACACACTAACCATTGGCGTTACTCAATCAGGTGAAACTGCTGATACACTAGCAGCTTTGGCAATGGAACAGGAGCGCCGTCAGGGTAGAGAACCAAAGTATCAAGCACGACTTTTAGGCATTACCAATCGTCCTGAAAGTAGTTTGGGACACATGGTTTCCCATATCATTAATACCCTTGCTGGGATTGAAATTGGCGTAGCGGCAACAAAAACTTTTATTGCTCAATTGATGGCGTTTTATGCTTTAGCCTTGGATTTAGCTTATAGTCGTCAAACACTCCCCCTAGAAAACTTAGAAGATATTCTCAAAGGGTTACGCCAGATTCCCAAAGAAATGGAAGCAACTTTGGAAAGTCAGGAAAAATTAACCGAACAATTAGCACATGAATTTGCTGAAACCCAAGATTTCATCTTTTTGGGTAGAGGAATAAACTTTCCCATTGCTTTGGAAGGTGCATTGAAGTTAAAAGAAATTAGTTATATTCATGCGGAAGGCTATCCTGCTGGAGAAATGAAGCATGGGCCTATTGCTTTATTAGATGCCAAAGTACCAGTAGTGGCGATCGCTATGCCTGGTAGTGTATATGAAAAAGTGATCTCTAATGCCCAAGAAGCAAAAGCCAGAGATTCTCGGTTAATTGGTGTTACCTCGGTTAAAGATGGAGAAGCAGCAGAAATCTTTAATGATTTAGTTCCTGTCTCCTTTGTGGATGAATTGCTTTCTCCTATCCTGACGGTAATTCCTTTGCAATTACTGGCTTATCATATCGCCGCCCGTCGTGGTTTGGATGTCGATCAGCCCCGTAATCTTGCTAAGAGTGTCACTGTGGAATAGTTAAATATTATACTTTTACAATTTGATAAAATGGCTTATTCCGAAGCGATCGCACTTCGGAATAAACCATTTTATTCCAAGCTATTCGCGCTGCTTTTGTTAAGCACACCACCACTGGGGTAAAAGTCCTTACTATTTTTTGGAAGCCAGCAAGAGAGGATTGCAATAGTACAACATAAAAAAGCCGCAAAACAATTGTTTTACGGCTTTTAATGTGGTGTGAGGAGCTTAACTAGATCCCATCATAACGATGATTCACCAATCCCAACGCACTCGTAACAGTTTTTGTAACAAGATTTTTGTGAAATTGTATACTCCTCACACCAAAGCACCGCCACAGCTAGAACCACACCCAGCAGTACAACCGTAGCAATAGGCCGCAGTTTGGATCTCATCAATCAAATCTAAACTACTAGCTGCTAGTAACTTGGCTATTGTCAGATTTTCACCATCGCGAGTTTTTGCAGGTAAATTCATCATCTGGTTAAAGTCGCAATCATACAGATTACCAAGATAATCAACAGACAGTTGATCACGACACATCAAATTTTCTACAACGTTGGAGTTGAAATTTGACTCTAAAAACTGCAAATAAGGTGCATATAATTTCTTTCGTTCTAAATGTAGTTTAGTTCTGCCTACTGGTAGGTTAGTAATAGTGAATAAATTGTTAAATATAATACCAAAATGCTCTTGTAAAAATTCTTTGTAATCTTTTTCTAGCTTGACTTGATCTGGAGTCAAGGAAAATTTTTCACTGGAAGCTAATTGAGGATTATACACTAAATCTAAAATTAAATTTGGATTTTTGCCATAACCAAGTTTATTCAGCCATTGCAGCGCTTTGATAGAATCATCATACACACCATTACCACGCATTTTATTAACATTATCTGCTAAATAGCAGGGTAAAGAAGCAACTACTCTTACTTGGTTTTGAGCAAAGTATTCTGGTAAATCACCAAATTCTTCTTCAAAATAAATAGTTAAATTAGACCTAACTATCACCTCTTTATTTGCTAATTTGGCTGCTTCAACTAATGGCTTAAATCCATAATTCATTTCTGGCGCACCCCCTGTCAAATCGACAATTTTAATCTGGGTAAATGTGCGAATGATTTTAATCAATAGTTGGCAGATTTCGGGAGAAAGTTCTTCTGTACGTTTTGGCCCTGCTTCTACATGACAATGGCTACAAGCTAAGTTACAGAGCTTTCCTAAGTTAATTTGTAAAACGGTAATTTGTTGCTTGGTTAAAGGTGAAGAAAGTTTTTCTTTGAAAGGTGTTATAGATGTTTTAATCATGATTAAACATTTGTCGTAAGAATAATTGACTTATAGCGGTTCTCGACCTAGTGAGGTACGTTTTCAAAGCTATTAACTTTATTAAGAAGGATTGGGGTATACCTCAGTTGCTTAGGAAACGCTATATCTTGAAAATGGGTGTAGAAAGAGTCAATTTTTTATGCTTTGGTGTAGGATTTTTCTATTCCTTTAACTCTTCCCTTTTACCCAAATATTATTTAACAGCAACCACCGCCGTCATAATGCCATGTGGAATCAGTAATAATTATTTCGTCTGGCATATAAGCAGCAAGTTTAGTGGCAGTTTTATCACATACTACTGCTGGAAGACCACGTTGTAAAATATGACCTGCACCATCATCAAAAAATGGTTCTGAGCCTGCATAAATTGCTGTTTTGCCAGTAAAAATACAAGCTCCATCTTCTGGAATAGACACTTTAAAAGATACTGAATCAAGACTTTCTAAAAGTAATGATTCTGACAAATTATAAGTTTGGCAATCTAACAAACGATAAGGGCGACGGCTGCGAATTTCTACTTGACCAAAGCCCGCATTGATGATGCGTTCAATATATTCTGCATAAGTGAGAGCGCCGGATAAACACATCGCCCGTAAACGCTCATCTTGTTGTAAATGTGGTGGTATGGAACGAGTTGCAATTGGGTCACTCATCTGCAAACGTCCACCAGGTTTTAATACCCGATATGCTTCCTGCAAGGCGCGAGTTAAATCTTCTGGTTCAAAAATATTAAAAAGGCAATTTTGGGCTACAACATCTACAGCAGCATCATCAACAGGTAAGTTAAAAGCATCGCCGGCACGAATGTCTACGAAGCTAGGATCAAACCAGGGGTTTTCTGTAGCAGCAATTTCCAGGTTACGTGTAGCAGCTTGGCGCATCTGTGCAACTGGATCAACAGCAATCACTGCACCAGAACGGCGGGAAAAATAGGCAAATTGTAAGGCTTCTAAGCCTCCACCAACACCGACATACAGTACAGTAGGCTGGTTTGCCAGTTCTGTTGCATGAACAGTTGTACCACAACCATAATTCATTTCCTGCATTGGTTGGGGAATTTTTAACCCAGGTAGTTGTAGAGGTGTACTTTGTACACAACAAAGCCCGACTTCCGGTGTTTGGGCAACTTGACTGTAGAATTGTGCTGCGGTTTCGAGATAAGTCATTATGTTAGATGATCCCAAGTATGTCTTAGGGTCTAGAATCAGCCTTGTGATCCTAATATATTTGAAACTCTATTTGATGAGTTTTTGCTGAGACAGAATGGTGTTTTGTGGAACACTTTCACTCAAATTTCTGTCATTACTGATTTGTCTGGTCATTTTTATTTTGATTTGGATGAGTTCGTAGTCAGCAATGCGCGTGCTTGAATTAATTAGGGCTTTAGCACTACCTAAAAATTTAATTTTATTTCACAACACTGTTGATACTTAAATCTTTTTTTACTGAGTGTTTTGTGTAAATGCTACAATCCTCCTAAATTAAAATTGGGATACCTCAATGCCAGTTGCAGCTAAATCAATTAAGTTTGGTACCGATGGCTGGCGCGGCGTGATTGGCGATGATTTCACTTTTGAACGTCTAGCCCTAGTTGCGCCAGTTGCCGCAAAAGTACTATTCAATACTTACGGGAAAAAAGTCGGCGATCGCACAATTGTAGTCGGTTACGATCGCCGCTTTATGGCAGAAAACTTTGCCCAAAAAGTTGCTGATGTTGTCTCAGCAGCAGGGTTTGATGTTTTGTTTAGCGAAACCTTTGCACCAACCCCGGCTTTTAGCTGGGCCGCAAAACAGCACAATGCTTTGGGGGCGCTAGTCATCACTGCTAGCCACAATCCAGGGCAATATTTGGGATTAAAAGTTAAAAGTGCTTTCGGTGGTTCTGTACCGCCAGAAGTAACTCAAGAAATAGAAGCGCTTTTAGAAGAGGAAGTACCAGTTGCCTCTACTCCAGGTAAGATTAAAAACTTTAATCCCTGGGAAAGCTATTGTCAAGAGCTAGAAAGTAAAGTTGATATAGGCAGAATTCGTGAAGCCATAACCTCTGGAAAACTGACAGTATTTGCTGATGTCATGCATGGTGCTGCGGCTGGTGGACTAGGAAAACTACTAGGCGATGCAGTTAAGGAAATCAATAGCGATCGCGATCCAACTTTTGAAGGTGGGGCGCCAGAACCTTTACCTAAATACCTTTCCCGTCTGTTTGGGGTAATGAAAACCCACCGAGAACACAACCCTACAGGTTTAACAGTGGCGTTGGTGTTTGATGGTGATTGCGATCGCATTGCAGCTGTTGACGGTGCAGGCAATTTTTTGAGTTCGCAAATTCTCATCCCGATCTTAATTGACCACTTAACCCTGCGGCGCAATTTTACAGGAGAAATAGTCAAAACCGTGAGCGGTTCTGATTTAATTCCCCGTGTTGCAGCACTGCACAAACTATCAGTATTTGAAACACCTGTTGGTTACAAGTACATTGCAGACAGAATGCTAGCAGCCCAAGTGTTACTCGGTGGTGAAGAATCAGGAGGTATCGGTTACGGTAGCCATATTCCCGAACGCGATGCACTGTTATCAGCATTGTATGTACTCGAAGCGATCGTTGAATCTGGCTTAGATTTAAGCGATTATTATCGGCAATTGCAACAACAAACAGGCTTTAGTTCTGCATACGATCGCATTGACTTACCCCTAGCAAGTATGGAAGTGCGGAGTCGCCTTTTGCAACAATTGCAAACAGAACCATTAACAGAAATCGCCTCAAAAGCAGTCACAAATTGCCAAACAATAGACGGTTATAAATTCCGCCTCGCTGATGATAGTTGGTTGATGATTCGTTTTAGTGGTACAGAACCCGTTTTACGCCTCTACTGCGAAGCTTCAACCCTCGAACAAGTACATCAAACCTTAGCTTGGGCAAAACAGTGGGCAGAATAGTTAATAGTCAAAAGTCCATCGTCAAGAGTCCATCATCAAGAGTACAGAAAATTTAAAATTCCCCTTGACAATTGACCATTGACAATTGACCATTGACCCTTGACTAATGACAATTGACCAATGACTAAATTACTCGTAGTAGCCACAGGAAACCCAGGTAAATTGCGGGAAATGCAAGCTTACCTATCGAATTCTGGTTGGGAATTAAAACTCAAACCAGAAGAATTGGAAATTGAGGAAACAGGTGAGAAATTTGCGGAAAATGCCTGTCTGAAAGCATCACAGGTTGCTAAAGTCACAGGTAACTGGGCGATTGCAGATGATTCTGGTTTAGAAGTAGATGTCCTCAATGGTATACCAGGTGTGTATTCTGCCCGTTATGGCCAAACCGATGCTGAACGCATTGCGAGATTATTACGAGAATTAGGTGACGAGGTGCAGCGCCAAGCCCAATTTGTGTGTGCAGTGGCGATCGCTCGTCCAGATGGTGCGATCGCTTTACAATCAGAAGGTATTTGTCGTGGTGAAATTCTCTATAGTCCTAGTGGCGATGGTGGTTTCGGCTATGATCCGATTTTTTATGTCCCTGAAATGCAAAAGACCTTTGCTGAGATGACACCAGAAATGAAGCGTAGTATCAGCCATCGCGGCAAGGCTTTTGCAAGCTTACTTCAAAAATTGCCAGATTTGCAAGCATAGCTGGTAGGTGTTAGTTGTTAGTTGTTAATCACTAACTACTAATGTACAGACGCGATGTTCCTCGCGTCTCTACCCACTAACCACTAACCAAAATTAAACTGCTTCTGTATTCTTTTCTCCAGTTCTGATCCGCACAACTTGTTCAACTGGCGAGATAAATATTTTACCATCGCCGATTTCACCTGTCCGGGCAGCAGCGATAATCTTATCCACAACCATATCTACCTGGTTATCTTCTACGACAATTTCTAGTTTGAGTTTTTGCAAAAACTCCACCGTATACTCGGAACCGCGATAGCGTTCTGTTTGACCTTTTTGTCGCCCAAATCCTCGAACTTCAGAAACGGTCATGCCAACTATACCAGCATTGACCAAAGCAATTTTCACTTCATCAAGCTTAAATGGACGAATAATAGCTTCTACTTTTCTCATTGTTTCGCTCCTGCTTTTTAGTAGCTTCTATCTATATAACCAGATCCTTTGTCCAAAGCTTTAACTGATAACGCAACCGATAATTGTCAAAAAGTGTCGATACATACAAAAAAATTAATATCATGTCCGCTTGAACACTTATACTATCCGCTCGTGTCGGTAATTGCAAAAGTTCCATCTTAATTTATCACTATTTTGTAGCTTATTTGACAGAAGCAAATTCTTGTTTGCTGAACTTAGAAGGATTTGGGTGTTGCAGAATAGAAATTATGAATGTCCCCCTTCCAATCCCCTATTTTGGGAACTTGGCAACTGTTATTTTAGTCCATGCCTTAAACTTAGCTTCATATAGCTGAGTATTTCACTATAGTTTGGTGATGTGCGTTCACGAAGTGACTCCTCTGGAGTATCGTTCAAAGTTGGATTGAATTCCCAGTAGTTTTTACCACAAAAGTGGACTTGCAAGTAGAAATAACAAAAACAAGTACAGCCATAACCACTTTTCCGTAATCTTTGGGTTATCAGATCACACAACTTTATATAGAATTTACGGAACACTGACCATACAAATGTGAAAATACTATCTATTCTGCTTTCGTTAATCCCCAAAACTTGTTGAGTAATGAACAGAAAATTAGCTCTCTCTTTGTTTTCTAGCCCCGCACTTATGCTGTCTATGCTGTCTATGGTGATGATGACCCAACCAGCACGTGCAAATCAAACAGTGAATTCAACAGGAACCCATGTTTCTTGTATAGAGTCTCCTCACTCTGCAACTCACCGTCTAGTATGTACACGGGTAAGTAATACTCCTGCTGCACTACCCAAACCAGAAATAAAACTAGCTCAAAATAACAATCCCGGTGACATAGTTGAAATGAGTTTTTCTGAAGAAGAAAGCGATACAGCCATAACTTTATTTGGCTGTGATTGCACATCTTGCATCAATGCCTTACGCCAAATGCGCGGTCAAACTCCCATGCCAGTGTAGCAAATTGACGGCGATCGCCACAAAAAAAGAGTCAGAGAGTGAATTCTCTGACTCATAATCGGAGACAAAAAATCATCAACCCAGTAGTGAACCGCAAATATGAATACGGCAAATCACTTGTGTTGCTTCTGGTACAAAAATTAGAATCTTCCCAGGTTGTGTAAACCCAAGATCACACCTGCTCCCAATAAATGACCAAAAGCCGTAGTAGCTAGTAAGGCTGGCGCTCCAAAACCGCCAAAGAACTGGTTTGATGGCAAAGCCGGTTCTGCATTGGGGTACTTGATAGTGAATTTACCAAAGAGAATGGCAAGAATATTGCAGAGAATCATGGTCAACCCAACAGCTGGACTCCATTGCAGAGGTGTGGTTGCAGCCGCTAGTAAAGTAGATGTCAGCAACTGAATTTTCTCCTTACAATTGTGATTGCGTTAAAAATACCATGTGAACTTCTTACCAAAAAAAATCAATCCAAAGTTTAAATCTGCATTAATAGTTAACATTTTTTTTAATTACTTCATAGTCTATATCTATTTTTCTTGGTGCCTTAGTGTCTTATACCAATTTAATATGAAGACGCATACAAAGACCCCTCCCCGCAAGCGGGGAGGGGTTAGGGGAGGGGTAAAATTCTATGCAGCTTCACGAAGAATTGGTATTAGTGGTTTAAAAATTAACTTGGCTCTTCAGTACATATTATGCTAAAATCGCTCAACTAAAGCTCAAATAGCTTGCTAGTCAAGGAAACTGACCTTTAATTTTTAACATTTTTTAAATTTTCAAGCGTTTCGAGTATCTTAGAGGATGTTTGAAAAGGGTCTTTTAGTGTCATCTTGTAGGCGTAGCCTTCCCCTAGGATACGCAGCGTAGACGCGACAGCGGCTTCCGTAGGTAGCGGAGTGAAACATCTCAGTATTTGCTCAAAACCCTAGATTCTACTCTGCCTTGAAGCCGCAGATGCGTCTACAGAATGACAGTTTTATACCTTCCTTGACTTTTCAAACATCCTCTTAGCCTTTATTGAAAAGGAAAGAAAAATAAAACCCTCGTAGAGACGTAGCACTGCTACGTCTCCACAATCCTGGTTTTTACAAATGATTTAGGATTGCTATAACAGGTACTGAATAACCAATATTTTTACTAACTTTTTAGCATAATTCATACTGAATAACCAATATTTTTACATTTTATTGATCATGTTATATATATTTATTTTATAAAATTATTGGTTCATTTTCAATCAGTTATTATTTATTTGAATAATAGGGTTATGATTTTATTTTTGCGAAACTAGGTACACTTCCTGTTTCCTGTTCCCTGTCTTCACGACTAAGCTCATAAATCAAACCGGATTTATTTCTCAGATTATATTGATATTAACTATTAGATTATGAATATTGAATTTTTTCATCAGTTTCCTTTGACTACTCTAGTGTTACACTGGCTGGCTTATGCTTTTTTAGGATGGTATTTATCTGTTCATCATATTGTTTGGCTCGTAGGAGTATTGGTAGTTGCTTTGGTGTTAACTTTAGTTGGGCGGAGTCTGTCTTGGTTAAACCGTTTATTGAATTATGGTTCTCAAGTCTTAATTGTTACCGTGGTTTTGAGTGCATCGGTTATTGTAGTAGCAATTTTGCCACTATTTTTTACTTTTATTGTTACACCATTAGCAACTACGGTTTTAGCAGAAATAGAGCTACGTTTTGCTGGATTTAGCAAACGAGATGCATTATTATTTTTAACTTTATTAGCTGTGCTAGGTTTAGCAGTAGGTGAAACAATTGATATAATGTTCTTACCTAGTAGTAGATATTAATTACCAATATTAAGTAACTTAAATTTATTGAAATAACTTCGTAGTCAGGACTTTAGTCCTCACTACAAACCTTTGATTATTTGCACTGTTTTACTTATCTGAGTTTGATCAAATTGGGAGAAAAAAACCTGATCTCTCAAGAAATTGGGGTTGTTCTTATGACTGAATAATTTAGAAATGCCATATATGAAATTAGGTAGCGATCGCTTCCCATATTTCCCTATTATTACTTAATTTGACAAATATTCTCTACAAGCATAATTGTAACATTATGTTAAAAAAGGCGTAATAACTTCATTAGTTTGAGGAGTATTACTAGAGAGATTACAAATAGACATATTTTGAAGGTCTAAATTCATCCTATTGATAGAAATCTAGGGATAATATTTGATTTTTGAGTTATATTTGATTGTTTGAGTTTTCACATCATGATTAATCTAATTTTCTGCGTCGATGTAGCAGAAATCAATTCAATTCCATAAAGTATTGAAACGTGAGAACACAGCATGAACAAAGATTTATCAGATAATACACTGAAAATTTTGTTAATTGATGGTCATGAAATGTGTCTGAGTGGAGTATTCAGGTTACTAAACTCACAGTACCCACATGCAAAAATTGTGACTGCTAAAACTGCTGAAAATGTTTTAAATCAAATTTTACTATTAGAACCTGATCTGGTTGTAATGGATATTCTTTTATCAGAAAAACCAGGAGTAATAGCACGAATTAGTACGGGTATACAATTACTCCAAGATATGCTCAATAACTATCCTAAGCTTAATATCGTAGTTCAAAGCGAACATGTAAAAAAACTAGTGCGAATCAAATCTACTATTTACACACACAAAGGAGGTTTTACAATAGCTGATAAAAGTCTTTCCAGTGGAGAAATGCTCATCAGAGTTAATT
The DNA here is from genome assembly GCF_041928655.1 of Pelatocladus sp. BLCC-F211. NCBI lineage: Bacteria > Bacillati > Cyanobacteriota > Cyanophyceae > Nostocales > Hapalosiphonaceae > Pelatocladus > Pelatocladus sp. BLCC-F211. Next base: position 29,061 of record NZ_JBHFLM010000052.1, read on the forward strand.
GGGCATTACAAGGACTAACTCATATCAAAGATATTCAGTCTATCTACTCTGAATTAGAAATCCAACCAGAGTGCTTAAGACTGTTGAATCTAGCTTTTCAAGAAGGATTACAAGATAAAGCGATCGCAGAAAATATCTGTGTATCAGAACGCATGGTGCGCCACTACTGGGATAAACTACAAGAAGCTTTAGGAATTGATTGTCATGAATTAAAAAACCAAGGCAAAAATATCAGAATCATCACTCAAATTCGTGCTAGGGAAGCTGGTTTAATAGATTGAAAAAGTTTTGAAACTAATACTAATATACTCACCAGCAAAAATCAATTTTTTTGATTGTTCGGCTAATGGTTCTACTGCTTCAGAATCAGGGAACCATAGTTTTTTGTCATCAAACCATGACTAATTCATTGTATTAATAAGAACTAAATAAAAAATACTGCTTGAGGTTAAAAGTATTATAAACCTGGTTTTTTTGAAAAATTTTTATATTTACTTATGAAATTCAAAGTGATTTTAATTACACTAAGTCCGCGATTTTTTTTGATGTAGTATGCTCTGTAAGTACTTGCAACTATAGTCACTTTTAGTTTAAGCTTTGAAACTAATAAATCATTAGTATAAAAAATCATGTTAAACCTCGTCCATCTTGAAAAGAGGAGTTTTTCAAAAAGGACATTATGTAGGTTGGGTTACACTCCGTTCCACCCAGCCTACAAAACTACAAAACTACAGTTCTCAAAGTAGACGTGGTTTAATTAAAAAATATTTTATTGCTTACCATTGGCATAGCATTTAAACATAAAATTACGTAAATAAATCTAATTCATTGTGATTGAATTAGGTTGAAATATTGTTTTATAAGTTTATATTGTTAGAACAAAATTCAAGTAAATTAAAGCAATAGTAATCAATCTCAAAAAAATTAACACAAAGCCAAAAATACCCAGGGCTATTTCATTCTTGGCATCACCTTGTCACATAACTCTTACCATGTCCAGTAAAATTCAATTTCAATTAAATATGTACAAATACTGGTGTTGGTTGAGTGTAATAATAATATTTAGTGCAACGGCAATCAAGCCACTAAAAGCCCAAGTTATTAAAACAACGCAAATACCAAACCACAAAACTGCTCAAGTTCCAAATATTAGACCGGAACCTGGTAAACCTCCCTCAGATCAGCCTTTACCAGAACAGTCACCACTACTTCTACCATCTCCAGAAGAATTATTGCAACCTCCTGATACAACAACTCCTACTCCAGAACCAATCCCAAGCGGTGAAGTTCCTCAAACTATCATCGTGAAAAAATTTAAAATCACAGGTAGTACGGTTTTTAGTCCTGAAGATTTTGACAAAACTACTAAACCTTTTACGAATCGCCCAATTACCTTTGCACAACTGTTCCAACTTCGTTCAGAAATTACTAAACTTTATGTAGATAAAGGATACATTACATCTGGGGCTTATATTCCCCCACAAAAATTGCAGAATGGAGTAGTGGAAATTAAAGTTGTTGAGGGTGAACTAGAAGATATAAAAGTTATAGGGACTCAAAAACTTCACCCTAAATATTTGCAAAGTCGTCTGGCGATTGCTACAAAAAAACCACTAAATCGCGATCGCTTGTTAGAAGCATTGCAGTTATTACAACTTAATCCCTTAATTGAAACCTTATCAGCAGAACTGTCAGCTGGATCTCGTCCTGGTCAAAGTTTACTGGAAGTAAAAATTACAGAAGCCAATACTTTTAACGTACAGTTGATTTTGGATAATGGGCGATCGCCAGCTGTCGGCACTTTTCGTCGGCAAATACAAGTAAACGAAGCCAATCTGTCTGGATGGGGCGATCGCATTAGTGCTGTTTACGCCAATACAGATGGTAGTAATGCCCTTGACTTAAATTATACCCTGCCCATCAACCCCCACAATGGCACTTTGTCATTTAGCTATGGTTTTTCTGACAATCAAGTTATAGAAAGACCCTTTGATGTCCTTGACATTCAATCAAATTCTAATTATTACGAACTATCACTGCGTCAGCCCATAATACAAAAACCCACTCAAGAATTTATCTTAGGCTTAACAGCAAGTCATCGTCGCAGTAAAGCTACATTTTTGGATGACGAAGTTCCTTTTCCAGGGACAGGTACAGACGCTGAGGGAAGAACACAAGTAACAGCTGTACGCTTTTTTCAAGAATGGGTTTCTCGTGATAGCCAGCAAGTATTTGCTATGCGTTCTCAGTTAAGTGTCGGACTTGATCTTTTTGACGCCACCATCAATGAAACCTTCCCCGATAGTCGTTTTGTCGCTTGGAGAGGACAAGCGCAGTGGGTACGTTTATTGGGTCGCGATACTTTGTTAGTACTACGAGGTGATGTACAACTGGCAGATAGACCACTCGTTCCCTTTGAACAAATTGGTATTGGAGGCTTAGATTCCGTGCGGGGCTATCGTCAAGATGCTCTATTGACAGATAATGGTATTTTTGCATCTGCGGAAGTGCGAATTCCCGTTGTTCGCTTCTCAGGACGCAACAACTTTTTGCAGGTGGCTCCCTTTGTGGATTTTGGCAATGGTTGGAATGATTCTGGTAGATCGGACTTTGAAGTTGAACTCGATAGCCATACCTTGCTATCTGTGGGATTAGGGTTGCGCTTACAACTCGAAGACAATCTCACCGCTCGCCTCGATTGGGGTATTCCTTTAATTTCAATTACTTCTGAGGATAAAGACTCTTGGCAAGAAAACGGTTTGTACTTTTCCATCATTGTCAATCCTTTTTGATCCATGATGGAACTTTGGGTGTAAGGGTGTAAGAAAAAACAAGAATTTTTCTTAAATTTTTATCCATGAACTATCCCAATATCTTCCCATACCCCTATACCCTCATACCCCTACACCTTACGATAGACAAGGCGGAGACTCTGGACAAGAATAATTAAAGACGCGATCGCCATCACAGCTCCCCAAAACCAGTAAGGTAAAAGTAATTGTTGCTGCATTTGGGCAGTATCAGATATGCCTAAAGGCCCTGCACTATAGCTAAATAAATAATCAAGTTGGTGATAAGTACTTACACATGCTTGTACACCTAAAAACTGTATAGCAAATCCCTGCATCCAACGTGGTGTTTTCAGACCAATACCTAGAATAATTAAACCCAATAAGGGAATTGCCACTAATCCAAATAGGGATCTGACCCAAATTGCCGTTGATAATAGTAAAAAACCACCTAATATTTTTAAACTCCACGAAGCAGTTTTGAAATTACGAGAAGCCAAGATTAAAGCCGCGCCAGCAATAGGTGGTCCCATTGGCCCAGCTGCTGCAACTAAAGCACGACCAAGAGATCCTAGTAATAAACTCCCACTGTAGCTATAAGATGCGACCCCGGAACCGTTGGAAAAAATCAGTAATTTTTGAAAGTTTCCTCCCAAAACTAGAGCCATCAAGCCATGACTCATTTCATGAAACCAAGTCGCTAGGATAGTAAATGGGTATAAAATATACTCACCCACCGGAACTTGCCACAGGATGATTGTTGCGATCGCTGCTGTGATCAACCAGGTAAGCCCCATGCGTTCAACCTCTGGTGGAGCTTCGTTAGCTAATAAGGGTTGATGCTGTTTATTTGATTCCCTCATGGGTTTTTTTCCTTGGGTAGTGATCCCAAAAGCAGAAGTTGCTTTTTTATCTATACTAGCTGCTTGGTAGAAGTGGGAAATTGGAAGGGAGACAAGGGAGACACAGGGGACAAGGGCGGGGGCAAGGGGGACAGATAAATCCAAAATCCAAAATTGTTTGACCACTAACCACTAACTACTATTTGTGACTTGGTAACTGTTGCTGCGGTCGCTACTCCTAAACGGATTTGAATTTGTGGCCCGGAACGAGCTAGACGGAGGATAACCCCATCGCTAACTGGCACTCTCACAATTACTTGCCCATCTACATAAGTTCCATTCGCACCTAAATTGACGACTTCCCAGCCATTATCTACTCGTCTTACTTCTATATGGCGGCGGGAAACCACAGCACTATAGAGAACAACATGGTTATCCGCCGCTCGTCCGATAAAAATGGCTGGTTCGTCGTCTGCAAAAGTCCAGCTTTGGGCTGGAATGGGTTGTAGTGGATGCAGGAGGATAAGTGTAATCACGCGCTAGGCTTGTAGCAATTCTCCTCCACTATAACTGACCCTTTAGGAGATTTGAAATATGAATGTCACTAGATCTCCTTTGCCTAAACTGATGCGATCGCCTGGTCTTAACCGATGTCTGTTTCCAGGTAATAAAGGCAAATTATTGATGTAGGTACCGTTAGAACTGCCTACATCTTCAATATAGTAAGCGTCTCCCTCCACACGGATATCTGAGTGTATCCGCGAAACAATTTCTGAGTTGGGAAAGCCAGAAACATCCACATCGGGTGGAATCCGGTCATTAGGCTTACCGATATGAATTACAGACAGATTCTGTGGTAATTCAATTTGCCTATCGCTTTGGACGTGAACAAGCCGTGCAGTTACTTGCTGTAATTGCGTTCTCGAAGTGGCAGGTGGTGATACGGGTTGTGGCGGTGGTGCTGGCGAGGGTTGTGGTGCTGGCTCGCTTTCGCTTTCGCTTTCGCTTTCTATTTCAACTACTGGACTCTCTTCTTCGGCAACCACTGGTGGTGGGGCTGCAACGGTTGGAGGTGGGACTGACGCTGGAGGTTCTGGAGGTACTGGTGGTGGAGAGGGGCTAGTTTCCTCAGCATTAAAAGCTGGAATTGGGGGTGGTGGTGGACTACTTTCTGCTGAAGGAAATGCTACAGCTGTTGGTGGCAAGGGTGGAGAGTCAGGCGTAGTGTAAGCAGATCCACTCACTGATGCAGGTTGCGGTTGTACAAGTGGATCAGGTACAACTAACGGTTCTACTTCCACAGGAATGTCAGGTGCTACGGTTGCTGCTACTGGCGTTACATTACCTGTACGCAGGTGATAGCCACACTGTCCGCAAAAAGAAGCATCTGCCTGCACGGTTGCCCCACAACTAGGACAGTTAGTAGTCGCTGGTAACGGGGTATAGCAAGCTTCACACTGGGTAGCGCCATCAGGGTTGTGGTGATTGCAGTTAGGGCAGACGATCATGGAAATTAAACCTTTCTTTTAGGTCATCGTACAATAGTGCTGGCAAGCAGAGGCACAACTCTAGCTTGAAAATAGGGAGCGGGGATCAGGGATCAGGGATCGCTTAAGAGGTTTTCATGCCCTCTTTGTGGGCTATTAACCGTGGGATTCTAGCTTCTGATTTTAACAAGTAGTTCAATTTAGTTATCAGTTATCAGTTATCAGTTATCAGTGACTACATTATTCTCAATGTTTGTAACTGTTGATTGTTCACTGTTTACTGATTTAATTCTTCACCAGCTGCTGCATCCAGTAGCCACCATAGTTCACCTTCAGGTTGAATGAGGCGGGATGGATAAGTAGAGTTATCTGCTTCTGGTGCGAAAACTTGAGCAAGCGCTGGTTTTTTGTTCGCACCAGCAACTACGAAAATAACGCATCTAGCTGCATTAATAAATGGATAGGTAAAGGTGATACGAGGATTACCATCTTTGTTGCCTACGGTAATGAGGCGATCGCGTACTTTGAGTGCTTCTGTGTGTGGGAACAAAGAAGCTGTATGTGCATCATCACCCATTCCTAGCAAAATCACATCCAAAGCCGGAAATTCTCCAGGTGAAGAGTGAAAAAACTCTTGTATTTCCTTTTCATGTTTAGCCGCAGATACTGCTGGATCACCTTCAGTGGTGGGTACAGCATGAATGTTAGCTGCTGGGATGTTAACGCGATCTAACCAGGCACGACGTGCCATACCTTCATTACTATCTGGATGATCGGGCGGAACATAACGCTCATCTCCCCAAAATACATGAATTTTATCCCAAGGGAGATTTTGGGTAGCGATCGCTTCGTACAAAGGCTTGGGTGTACTTCCGCCAGATAAGGCAATGCTAAATTTTCCTCGCTGTTCAATAGCAGCCTTAATTTGCGAGACAATCAATTCTTGAGCTCGCGCTATTAAAGCTGTTTGATCTGGTAAAATCTCAATTTTTCTCTTCATCGCTTCCTCATCATATTTGCGACTTCCAGCATTACCATATCGAAATTACTCACTTCGTGAAGTCAATGGTCAATGGTCAATGGTCATTTGTAAAAACTCTGGACAATTGACAATTGACACTTGACTTTGGACTCTGGACTTCAGACAGCAGATAACACTTGTTTATTCAAACCAATTACGGCAATTTAATAAAATCTTGCCGAATCTTAATAAAAATCATCAGTAACAATGACATTTGATAGTTAATAGTGAACTGTTCTCCGTTTTTTAATAGTTCACTGATAACTGATAACTGATAACTGATTTTGTCATCCTTGATATATTTGATGCCAATCAGCGATCGCTTCTCGTTGGGAAGCTAATAAATTTTGAATTCCTTTTTCAGCAAAATCTAACAGATCATTGAGCTGGGTACGGCTAAAACAGCCTTCTTCCGCAGTTCCTTGGGCTTCAATAATTCCCAAGTGCTGATTCATCACCACGTTAAAATCTACTGTAGCGGCAACATCTTCAACATAGTTTAAATCTAAAAAAGGCTCTCCCTGTAGTAATCCTACAGAAACAGCTGCTACTTGTCCAACCAGAGGCGATCGCTCTAAAACTCCCTGCTGTAATAATTTAGAAATTGCATGTGCGAGAGCTACAAACCCACCTGTAATCGCTGTTGTTCTTGTACCGGCATCTGCTTGCAAAACATCTGCATCTATAGTCAGCGTACGCTCTCCCAGCAGTTCTAAATCTACTGCTGCTCGTAAACTACGCCCAATTAAACGTTGAATTTCCTGAGTTCGTCCAGACAATTTCAAAAATTCTCGTTCTTGTCTTTGTTGGGTAGCAGTTGGTAACATACGATACTCAGCAGTCAACCAACCTCTGCCAGTACCAGCAAGAAACTTAGGGACTCCTTCAATCACACTGACAGTACATAGCACTTTCGTCTCACCAGAACTTGCCAGAACAGAACCATAGGCAAAGCGAGTAAAGTCTTGATTAAAGGTAACAGGACGCAGTTCGTAAGGTTTTCGACCGTCTGGACGCTGCCAAGCCATTGCAGTAGCCTCAAATTTGATCAGACACTGCCTTTAGGGTATCGTTTTAGCTCGCAGTTTCAAGAAATTTAAACAACTATCTAAGGATTGGGATCGGGGACACGGGGACACGGGGGACACGGGAGACAAGGGAGAATTGGGAGACAAGGAGGACAAGGTGGAATTATTCAACAAGTTTCTTCCCATTGGCGTAGCGTCTCCGTAAGGAGAATCCCCAATTCGCAATTCCCCCAATCCCCAATTCCCAATCCCCGATTCCCGATCCCCAATGTCAACAAACAGAAAGCAGGTTCATGATAGTGTGTAGTACCATCTCTGGGGATTGGTCGCCGTTAATGGTTAAGAGGCGGCGGCGACGGTCGTAATATTCTAAGATGGGAATGGTGCGATCGTAGAATAACTCAACACGACGTTGGACAATTTCTGGTTGATCATCTGGAAGAGAACGGCCTAAAGCACGACTAACCATAACTGCTTGTGGTACTTGTAGATAAATTGCCCAGGTTAATTGTTGCCCTAACTCATTCAATAAAAAATCTAGTTCTTCTGCTTGAAAGGCTGTCCGAGGATAACCTTCTAACACCCAACCACGGTTAGCATCAGGCTGCTTGAGTTGATTCAAGATGAATTCAATAATCACCTCATCCGGTACTAGTTCCCCTGTTGCTATGTATGGTTGTGCCAGGCGACCCAAGTTGCTAAAGTTAGCAATTGCTTGACGTAATAGTTCACCTGTGGAAATCAAAGGAATTTCAAGTTGACTACACAGCTTTTGCGCCTGTGTACTTTTTCCGGCTCCTGAACCTCCTAGAATAACTAATTTTACAACCATAAATTCCTAATCCTGTCAATTTCACAATTGTCTCAGTCTGTTTTGCTGGGTTAAAAAAAATTAATATCCGAAGAATTCAGAGGTTTATCGGGATATTCTCAGAGATTTTGCCTATTTTTTTCTTTGATTTTAATTTCAAAATCAGTGTTTTAATTTTTACCAACCACTTCATACGCAAAATCATAATTTAAATCTTCATAAACCTTGACTTGAGTACAGAGGTAGTGTTTGACTAAGAATGCAACTTGCCAAATACACTACACATCCTCAAAATAGTTTGATTATACAAGCAGACTTACTAGAATAAACCTCAGCGAAAACTCTTTATTGTATTGTATTTTTTTTAATACTCAACTATGGTTGCCCAGCTAGAAAACCTAAACGGAAATTTGACACTTGATCTACCATACTCAATAGAAGGACTCGTACAAGTTTTCACGAGTACACATCGTAGCTTTTTTACTAATGTTATGGCTCAGGCACTGAGAATCGCTGGTCAAGGTACGCCAGTTTTAGTAGTGCAATTTCTCAAAGGAGGCATTAATCAAGGGCATGAACGCCCGATCCGCTTGGGACAAAATTTAGATTGGATTCGCTGCGATTTGCCTCGTTGTATCGATACACCACACCTCGACGAAAGCGAAACACAAGCCTTACAAAAGTTGTGGCAACATACACAAAAGGTCGTATGTGAGGCTAAGTATTCTCTCGTTGTCCTGGATGAGTTAAGTTTAGCAATTAACTTTAATTTGATCCCCGAAACAGAGGTTTTAGCCTTTTTGGCAAAACGTCCGGCTCATGTCGATATCATTCTCACAGGGCCAGATATGCCCAAGTCGATTCTAGAGGTGGCAGATCAAATTACAGAAATCCGTCGCAGTCATCAGCCTTAACTGCACAAGCATAGTGTAATTGAAAGATTTATAAGGTGAATTGCGATTCATTGAGATTAACTGGAGTACGATGGTGCTGACGAAATTTGTGTTATGTGCTGTCGTCTCCACTCTTCCAAAACACTCTCAAGTTTAGTCAAAGCTTCTTTATAGTCGTTAAAATCAATTTCAGAAAATACAGTGGGTATACCACGTGGGAATCTAGATACACGTTTGCCTTTTTCGTATAGGAGAATAATCGGAATGCCTTTTGTATCTGCGTAAGCCAGTTCCATACCTACACCGAACGCAGGGAACCCAAGATAAGCTATGACTAAATCTGACGTACTGACTTGCTGTTTGTCAGTCTCAAAAACTTGGCGAGGATCTATATTAGGGTGACTGATGGGATCAGTGTGTAGATGGGGAATATAAGTTTGAAAACCCATTGCTTCGCAAAGTGATCCAATATCTTCATAGAAAATTTTGATTTCTGCTGGGTCATTAATTCCAGTCAAAGCCCCAGATATGTACACTTTGCTTTTGTGTGTGGTTGTATTCATAACTTAGATTGGGGTTTCAAAAATTTATCATACACGATGGGAGCTATAACCGCTAGAAAAGCAGCTACGGAAGAACCTACAGTAGCATTAATTACAGAGCTAGTAATACCAATACTTAAAGTGGCAAGAACTAAAAATATCAATAATATATTGCGATCTGAATTTGATTTTTCTATAGCTTGTTTTTTTCTTTTTTCTTCTGCTTCTATTCTGGTTTTTTCTATTTGGGCTTTTTCTAATAGTTGATCCCAAAGATCATCTCTGTCGATAGGTCTACCGAGATTTGTTTTGGCTGCAATGCCTACACTATAAAAACAAATAGTACAGAAAGGTTCAGCAAATCTCAGTTCTGTATAACTATCACGATGATTATGAATTGAAATTAGTAATTTTCCTGACCAACCTGGGTCTACTGTCGTAGAAATATCTGAAAAACCCTTCGTAATAATTTTTGATACCATTGCATGTATAGTGGCTGAAACTTTCTTAGATAAGCTAATATCTTCCAAAGTTTTTATTACTATTGTGTCGTTTGGTTCAATCTGGATTGACCCATCTTTTTCTATTTCAATTACACGTTTTTTATTCCATGAAAATACTTCTTTACCTACTCTTAAATCATAACCAACAGGTGTTAAATATTTTTTATCGAAAGGCTCTATAAATAGACCCTCTTCCAGTGGGTTAGAACTCCATTTTTCCATTGCTGTTTTTATATCTTCATCGCTAAACACTGTCAAACTCCATCATTATTGTTGATTTCTGAAGGTGTAACTAGTTTATTTCCCATAAAAGACGTAGGATTCAACAGAAATTGAGCAGCTTTTTGTGCTGTTGCCTCAGACAATTGAATTTGTTGAAGAGTAACTAAACCTTCATTGACAAATAAGTCTCTCACTAAAGCTTTTTCTCCAACATTAAACGAGGTTTCATAGTAGACTTCATTGATTCCTGCGGAGATAATTAACTTCAAGCAGGATAGGCAAGGTTCTAAGGTAACATAAATGCTTGCACCCTGAGTAGAAATACCATGCTTTGCAGCTTGAGCGATCGCATTTGCTTCCGCATGTACAGCTCTTGATGGTAATGTTTTACTACTATCACAGCTGCTCAAATCAGGATAGCAATAACCTTGAACTGTACAATGAGCCGAACCCGATGGTGAGCCATTATAACCTGTTGCCAAAACCTGCTTATTTTTAACAATCACAGCACCCACTGGGAAAGCAAGACAAGTTGAGCGAGTTGCTGCTAGTTTAGCCAACATAAGAAAATATTCGTTCCATGTTGGTCTTTGAAAAGGTTGATAAAATTGTGAAATATTATGCATAATTAAGTTAGTAAAAATTTTTATTTATTAAAATAAAATAATTCGGACAAAAGTTTACAAAAAAATTACTAGGATTAAAAAACTCCAATCAAGCGATTGAAGCTTTTGCAGATATTTCCTTCAGAAGATAATTGATTGCTAATTTTTTCCAAACACTTCTTTCACCTATCCTGCATATACTGTATACCACTTTTAATACAGTCACTCGCCTTTTGCAATTCGATGCCTAAGTATCCTGCGTGTTCAGGATGAACTGCTGGAGAAGCAGCACAAATCTCTCTGAGGAGTAAAAGTGGATTTTTTCCTCGATAATACTTAATCACGTCACCGCTACCAGGAGTTGTTTGAGTAACAACAATTTCTTTGCCATCTACCTCAATCAGAAAATTACCAGAAGGGTCATAATAGTCGCGCTGATTGTAGATTAAAGCGTACTGGTTAGCAATTAGCCTATCTGCATTTTCCCAGGTATCGTCATATATATGGGCTGACTGACTAATAGTTATCAGTGCTCCCATCTTCAAATCGTATTCGGAGCGCTTGGCAATTTCATTTCTAATGTATTGCTGTAAAGCTCTTAAACCCATCGCATTTGCGGGCCATGCAGCAAACATATCATTACTTCTAAGTGTAGCAGTTAGTGATATTTCATTGTTCACAACCCGCAGCCAAATATGATTTAAACAAGGACTTCCGCCTTTGTCGTGATCTTTCACATCCCATAAATTCATCACTGCACTCGCTGCGTCTATTTCTCCTATGAGTTTATGAATTACTTGCTCAACTTGATCGCGTCCAAACCACGAACGTAAACGTTGACCATATGTATATTTGACACCTTCTTGATAAGGCGCATCATCTAAAATTTGGGGAATGTATTCTTCAAGAAAACTACGATCAACTGGCAGATAATTTGGTTCTGGAAAATAGAAATCAGGTGGTTCATCCGTCACAATAGCCATCAAATCAATTAATTCTTGCCATTGTCCGTCATAACCAGTAGGGCGAATTGTTCCTGTTGTCTTAATACGATGAATGATTTTTACCCAAGTTTCTGCTATTGTCTTACCTTCAATTCTGTGTCCGTAGCGAGGCCCTGGTAAAACTGTTGGTTCATTAGTTGACATGGGATATTCTAAAGCTGACCCCCACGGTTCAACTATTTCTCTATCTGCAAAATATTTCGCTATAGTACAAGCTTCTGCGATTGATTTTGCTTCTTGAAACTCAAAAGAATCCCGCAGCTTTTCTAAAGCACTAGCTGCTATTTCAATATCTATATATCCTGTTACGGATGAACGAATTACCCAGCAACGCTGTCCAGAGTCAGTGAAGCCTTCCTCAAAGCCATGACGGAAAAAGTCCAGCAAGCAAATTCCTGCACCCGCGTTTTTATCTTCTCTCGTAGCGTTAAGAACAACTAAAAAGCGGACGTGGGGGTTAAAAAGTAAATTGCGAATAAGTAAGTTTATCCCTCTGGTGGGTGAGTATAGCTGTCCAATTACGGCATACTCTTGTGGCTGGAGGTGTTTAGCGATCGCCTGCTTTACCGTCCATCCTGTAATTATTGCTGTCTGTCCCAAGCCATAGATCAGCTGGTTAGGCTTGTACAGCGCTTTGTACTCAAATTGGGTTGCTTTACCCGTTCCTATCATGCTTGCCTAGCTCAAAGTTAAAAAGACAGACCAGCTTACCATATCACCACAACTGGCACTACTATTGCAAGTGCTTTAGAAAAGTTGAGTAACACATGTGATCGCATTTCTTAGCGAACTTATTTTCTTTACATTTTTTAACTTTATTGTTACCATTTTTAACATAAATGCAATTATCCCCTTTATTCATTTAGGAAATACTCATGCGTACAAACGGTGCAATCGTTGATGATCAAGGAAAAATGAACAACTTTGCGATCGAGCCAAAGGTTTACGTAGATGAACAAGGCGATCGCACTGGGTTCACTCCTTACGCTGAAGCGCTCAACGGTCGTCTAGCAATGATTGGCTTTGTGTCTCTGATTGCATTTGAAGTATTCACAGGACACGGTGTCTTTGATATTTTTGCCAACCTGTAAACAATTAAGTTTTCACATCACTGACGCTTTTTTTATCTATGTTATGTAGAGATGTAAAATTTTTTATATCTCTACATTTTTTATTTACAGTCAGCGAAAGCTTAATAAACTTATGTCATCCACATCCCATTACAGTTCAGCTAACCAGCAACCCATCGGTGTTGCAGTTGTCGGTACAGGGTTCGGTCAAAAAGTCCACATACCCGCATTTAAAGCTCATCCCCGTACCCAAGTGGTTGCTGTTTATCACCGGGATTTAGCAAAAGCCCAAGCTATAGCCCAATCACAAAACATTCCTTACGCCTGCAATACGATTACAGATATTGTTTCTCTCAGCGAAATCAAAGCAGTCAGCATCGCGACACCGCCGTTTCTCCACTACGAAATGGCTAAGGAAGTTTTACAAGCTGGAAAACATGTATTACTAGAAAAACCTGTAACTTTAAATGTAGACGAAGCTAAAGAACTTTATTTTTTGGCAAAATCAAAAGGTGTGATTGCTACTGTAGATTTTGAATTCCGCTTTGTACCTGGATGGCAATTATTTGCTGAACTTTTATCAGAAAACTATGTTGGTAATAAACGTTTAATTAGAATTGATTGGTTGGGTTCTTCTCGTGCTGATGCTGGGCGTCCTTGGAACTGGTATTCGCAAAAAGAGAAAGGTGGTGGTGCATTAGGTTCTTTGGGTTCCCACACTTTTGATTATATTAACTGGCTGTTTGGACCTGTACGCAGATTAAGCGCTCATTTCAGTACAGCTATACCCCAACGACAAGACGCTAACACAGGTGAATTCAAACCAGTGACTACCGATGACACCTGCATGTTGATGCTGGAATTAGCAGATGGAACACCTTGTCAAGTTTCCATCAGTGCGGTGGTACATGCATCTCGTACACATTGGTTGGAAGTGTATGGCGATCGCGGTACTTTAGTTTTAGGTAGCGAGAATCAAAAAGATTATATTCACGGTTTTCGTGTTTGGGCATCTCAGCCTGGTAAACAATTAACAGAGATAGAAGTTCCTAATCGTTTGATTTTTCCAAAAAATTACGCCGATGGTCGCATTTCTGCATTTCTCAGAATTGTAAATCAATGGGTACAGGGAATTGATCAAGGAGAAGAAATTATTCCATCTTTGCGAGAAGGAGTTTATTCTCAGTTATTGATGGATTTATCACATGAATCAAATATGAAATCAAACTGGGTTGATGTGCCTAGTTTAGAAGAATTTTTGGAGAGATGAAAAGCTAACTTGGGATAGAAGTTAGGATAACGTGTCAATATTTAAAATTTGAATTGTTCAAACCAGGGATGGATGATTATTAAACGTGGAAATTGACAAAATCTGACTAGATCGCAAAGGGTGAGGCAATAATGCATGATTAAATCTTGGATGGTAATTGGTGGGGTTGCTTTCTTAGTTGCTTTAGGTGCAAACTTTATCACTCCTGGCGATCGCAAATGGTTTAAACGCCTACAAAGACCGAGATGGCTAACATTTGAAGCAGCAATTCCTGTGATTTGGACTGTAATATTTATTTGTGGTGCTTGGTCTGCTTATATTGTTTGGGAAAAGAACCCAGGAACAAACACAACCTGGTTATTAATGGGACTATATTTACTTTTAGAAATAGTTACTATCGCCTACACTCCTGTAATGTTTAGGACTCGTCATTTGAGAGTAGGTACGATTATTGGTGGAACAGGTTTTGTGATTGGGGTGATATTAGCGCTCGCAGTTTTTCCCATTTCTATTTGGGCAACATTATTACTTGTACCTTATTTATTATGGAGTCCAATTGGTACATACACAACTAAAGCAATGGAACGCCTTAATCCTCAAGATGTATAAGGGTTATTTGTTGTTTGGAACTAACAACAATCAACTATTCATAATTAACAATCCAACTAATGACTGATTAAAGTCATATCCTAAATTGTCAAAATTGCTGTGTAAAACTCATACACACCAAAGAATAGAAAATGATTCAATCTTGGATGGTCATTGGGGCTGTAACTTTTTTAGTTGCAGTTGGTAGTTTTTTTATCACACCACGTGATGTGAAATGGTTTACACAATTAAGTCGTCCACGTTGGCTAGTTTTTGAACCATTTATACCTGTAATTTGGACTGCGATTTTTATTAGCGGTGCTGCTTCTGCTAGTATTGTTTGGCAAAAAAATCCAGGTAGTTTAATAACCTGGTTATTAATGAGTTTTTATCTATTGCTGGAAATTATTACTGTCACATACATACCTTTAATGTTGAGGTTTCGCAGTCTCAGAATCGGAGAAATTATTGGTTCAGTTGGTCTTGTTTTGGGTATAGTGCTAGCGTTATCTGTTTTACCTATTTCTCGACTTGCTAGCTTATTGCTTGTTCCTTATTTGGTTTGGAGTCCAATTGGAACTTATACAACTGAAGAATTAATCCAGCTAAATCCTGAAGATGCGTAAGTTTTGTTGGTTGTTGGTGCTGCAAAACAACCAACAATCAAGAATAAATTACTTAGATTAATCTAGCGTAGCGTGCTATAAAATTTTTACTTGGATCGGCTTGATTATGTAACCAAGCCCACATCTGATCACCGATAGAAAAATGCCACCATTCGCGGGGATTGCGTTTAAAATCGGCTTTTTCCATCACATCTCGTAGTAGTAAACGATGAGCGTGATATTGTTGTGCTTGTGGTTGTTCACTATTAGTATAATAATCAGGAAGCGATCGCTCTGACATTTCATCAATAGGCGAACCCATATCTACAATTTCCCCATTCTCATCCACCAAAGTTACATCCACAGCAGCACCAGTACTATGAGGTGGTGGTGTGTTTTCATCTAAACTAGGTTCAGCCCAGATTTTGTAAACTTCTTGCCAAATTTCTTGACGCTGAGTTGCTGATAAATTTACCTCAACAAGTCCTCTAGTCTTTACCGCTTCGGCAAAACTGTAATCTACCATAAACTGTTGCACAGCTACAGGACGATAAGCATCAAAAATTTGAATCCGCCAGTCAGGACGCAGCAATTGTAAATGATTTTGGGCTGCGATTAAACTATCAACAACGGTTTGGCGAAGAAAATAAGGCGAATGTTCCCCATAAGGTGCGCCTAATTTCTCATAAGGATGGGGAGATTCCACCGCAAACATTTCCAGGGGAATAGCTACTAGTGGTTCGCCACACTCGTGAATGGGAATATGATGATAAGGTCTCATGGATTGTAAGGTGAAAATTTGGTTTTCCAAATGTTAGCTTGTGGCGTTCTCAATTAGTTTAAAAGATCGCTTGATAATAACCCACCTAAGACTTACGCATTGACAAAATGAGTTACTTGTGTTGGAAGTGTCTGGTGTGTCTGATTGTCTTCGTGTCTTCTTTTACAGATGAGTTAAGGTTGTAGATGAGTAGCAAAACTCGTAAAGAAGCTTGAATAGCTAGTCAATACTGGAGAAGCCTAGACTAGACTAGAGACGTCGAGTAATCAGTAAAGGAATTATGATGAGCGATCGCGACTACACCTTAATCATCGATAAAAGCGGTAGCATGTCAACTCCCGATCAAGTCGGTGGTAGAAGTCGATGGGAAATTGCTCAAGAATCTACCCTCGCTTTAGCACGTAAATGTGAACAATTTGACCCAGATGGGATTACGGTTTACCTATTTTCTGGGAGATTTAAACGCTACGACGATGTTACCTCCGCCAAGGTAGCGCAGATATTTTTGGAAAATGATCCATCTGGTACAACAAATTTAGCAGGTGTACTTCAAGACGCAACCAATCATTACTTTCAGCGCAAAGCAGCAGGAAAAACCAAAGCCAATGGTGAGACAATTTTAGTCATCACCGATGGTGAACCAGATGATCGCAAAGCTGTATTTGAAGTCATCATTAGTGCAACTCGCCAGATGGAACGCGATGAAGAACTAGGAATTTCCATCATTCAAGTAGGTAATGACGCGCAAGCAACTAAATTTTTGAAAGCTTTAGATGATCAAATGCAAAGTGTCGGTGCAAAATTTGATATCTGCGACACAATGACCCTTGATGACATGGAAGATATGAGCCTTGCAGATGTTTTAATGAATGCAGTAACTGATTAATTGGTCATTGGTCATTGGTCATTTGTCAAGAGTTAACAAACAAAAATCAATAATCAACTATCAACAATCAATCGCTAATTGGAGAATCAAAAAATGCTCGAAAATCGTGACTATACTCTAATTATTGATAAAAGTGGCAGTATGGCTACGCCTGATCAAAAAGGTGGTAGAAGTCGATGGCTAGCTGCACAAGAATCTACTTTTGCTTTAGCAAGTAAGTGTGAACAATTTGACCCAGATGGCATTACTATTTATTTATTTTCTGGTAGATTCAAACGCTATGAAAATGTGACATCAAGTAAAGTATCACAAATATTCCAAGAGAATGATCCAGCAGGAACTACTGATTTAGCAGCAGTGTTAAAACACGCCATTGATAATTATTTTGAACGTAAATCAGCAGGTCAAACTAAACCAAATGGTGAAACAATTTTAGTTGTCACAGATGGTGAACCAGACGATCGCAAAGCTGTCATGAAAGTAATTATTGAAGCTTCTCGGCGTATGGACAGAGATGAAGAATTAGCTATTTCTTTTATTCAAGTTGGCAAAGATGTTCATGCAACCCGTTTTCTGAAAGTATTAGATGACGAATTGCAAACTGCTGGTGCGAAGTTTGATATTTGCGACACCATTACAATGGATGACATGGAAGACATGAGTTTATCTGAAGTCCTCCTGAATGCGATTAATGATTAAGTAGTTAGGCAAAATTACATTTATTCGTGAAGGTTAGGGAATAGGGAATAGGGAATAGCTTGAATAATGTGTAATTAATTTTGTAATGGTACTTAACTATCAATCTTTAAAAATCACAAAATAAACCTCTAAAAGTGAATCCCTACACTATTTTTTTACAGCAGATAAATAGAAGAGTGAATATTTTGATATGCAGTAAATCAGGAGTTAAATATCATGGACTCTATTGATAAGCTGTTAGCTGAACTGCAAGCTGAATATCAGCAACAAAGCAATGAACAGCCCAAACAACAACCAAATACAGCAACACCGAATATTCATCAATCATCTTCAAAGTCAGCATCTTTAATAGATATACTTTTAGAAGAAGTAAAGACTGATTTTGAAGAACAAGACCAAGCAGAAAAATTAAGAATCCAGGAAGAATTAGAAAAAGAAAAAATTAAGCAAGAACAAATTAAAGCCAAGCAAAGGGAGGCTTTAAAACAACAAGCTAAAGATTGGTTGGCTAAGTTAGATCCTTTCTCGCCGGAGGGATTGTGGTTTGAAAGATTCGCGGAAAGATATTCATCAAAATTAGAAGCAGCAATCGATTATTTACAAGCTAACGAGTAGAGTTAGTGATTATATCGCCTATTTATTTTCGGTTGTTTCGGCTTCAAATTGAACTTGTCGGTACAAATCAGCGATCGCTATTTCTATATTCACCGATTCAAGTCGCAATTTGTCGCCCAAATTATATTCCCACAATACCCATTGTCCCTGTTCATTGCGTCGAAAGACTTCCACACCTGGTTGCGCTATTTGTACTAAGACATATTCTTGCAAGGTTGGAGATTGACGATATGCAGCAAACTTTTTCCCTCGATCAGCTGCTTCTGTTGAAGGTGATAGCACTTCGATAATTAAGCAGGGAAATTGTATCAATAGTGGATCGCGATCGCGCTCGTCGCAAGTCACTACCACATCAGGATAAAAATACTTCAGCCCCGGTTCTACCTGCACCTTCACATCAACAATGTATACTTCACAAAAGTGATTTGCTAGGGCATCATCTAGGAGTTTGAAGAAATTTCCAGAAACCCGATTATGGTTGCGTGTCTCACCACTCATTGCTATAACTTCGCCATCCCAATATTCGTAGCGTTGCTCTTGGGTGGGTTCCCAAATCAGATATTCCTCTGCGCTCATTAAAATCCGATCAGGTAAAGCAACCATCGTTCAATCGGGCAAAGATTTACTTTTCTAATTTTTTAGCATAGCGAAAAAAGGAAACAATCAACTACAAAGAACAATTATCTATTGATTTTGTCGTAATATTGAACTGCCCAATCATGCATTGCATAGAGAATTGGTTTGAGACTTTCCCCTAGAGGTGTTAGTGAATATTCTACTTTTGGCGGAATTTGTGCATAAACTTGACGATGAATAATCCCATCTTCTTCCATTTCTCGCAGTTGCTGCGTCAGCATTTTTTGTGTAATTCCTGGTAAAGCTCTTTGCAATTCACCAAACCGCTTGATCCCTGCCATTAATTCTCTAATAATTAATACTTTCCAACGTCCACCGATTACATTCAGTGTTGTTTCTACTTCACACGTCAGTCTGTTCGGATTTTCGGCTTCAGCTTTCATAGTGGATTGGGGACTAGGGAAGATGGGTTTTCATGCTTTTTATTTTACATAAATAAAGGTTTGCCGCCCTGTAACAAGCCCAGTTTCTTTAAAAAACCGGGCTTTTGTGTTTTTATTTCGGACACGCAGGTAAAGATTTGTCAGCATAATAGCAGTCAAAATGCTCTAATGCTTCCTGACTAGACTCAAAGCTGCTGCTAGTTGTATAAGCTTCTTCTTTACCGTAAAATTCACGTTTCCAGATTTTCAGATAGTACCCTGTATTATCAGTATTCTGCCAAAGTTCGTAACTATACTCACCACCCGAACCGTTGCTTACTAAATAATCAGCCTTCGCAACTGTGGATACACTTATGAGTGTCAAAGTGGTTAATAAAGGCAATAAAATTTTTTTAACCATTTTTATGCGTGTAAATATTACACTCACATTGATAATTTATTTGGCAGCTAAAATGGTAAACTTATGTCTTTAAGATGATAAAATTAGTTTAAAATTTTACAAATTTTGCTAGTTTTTATTCTGTATTAATACTTAAAAATGTTTGTAGTGGTGTAAAGAACACCAACTACAAACAACCTGTAGCTTTGATTCAGAGAATGTAGTATTAGATTTTCACAGAAGTTTAAGTTTAAGAACTTTTCCTTCTGTATTTTTTATGGGCAAAAAAAAATAGACTTATGCAGTTTTGCGATAGAAACAGAAAAGAATACACTAAAGAGCGATCGCACCTCATGAGTAATCACAATAAAACTCTTGGATTAGATAAATCTCTTTATGACTACTTGCTTTCAGTATCTTTACGAGAGCCAGAAGTTTTAACTCAATTGCGTCAAGAGACGGCGCAGCAACCCATGGCTATTATGCAGATTGCACCGGATCAAGGACAGTTTTTAGCCTTGTTAGTCAAGTTAATGGGAGCCAAAAAAACTTTAGATATCGGTGTATTTACTGGGTATAGTTCTTTGGTAGTAGCTTTGGCTTTACCAGCAGATGGTAAAGTAGTAGCCTGCGATGTTGATGAAGAATACACAGCGATCGCTCGCCGTTACTGGCAAAAAGCAGGTGTCGCAGATAAAATTAGTTTGCATATTGCTCCAGCTTTGGAAACTTTAGAAAAATTAATCGCAGCCAAAGAAACCGAAACATTTGACTTTGCTTTTATTGACGCCGATAAAAGCAACTATGACAACTACTACGAACTAGCTTTGCAACTTGTGCGTCGGGGCGGACTGATTGCGATCGATAATGTCTTATGGTCAGGTAGAGTCGCAGATCCTCAACAACAGGACAACAGAACTAACAAAATTCGGGCTTTTAATCAAAAACTGCATCAAGATCAAAGAATTACACTCAGCATGGTAGCGATCGCTGATGGTTTGACTCTAGCAATGAAAAATTAAAGAGGGGATAGGGGATAGGGGATAGGGAAAACTCTAAATTTAGCATCCACGATCATCCGAGAGACAATGGAAAGAGGAGAACTTTCAAGCTTGTTGGTGGTGATTCCATTGAATAGCGAACCAGTACCCGAAAATATTTCTGATTCTGAGCGATCGCCATTTCAAATCTGGTTGGCTTTATTAAGTGTAGGATTGGGCTTAACAATGTTTACACTTGATAGCGCCACAGTCAACATTGCTCTACCTACAATTACAAAGGCTTTTGATACTCACTTAGCTATTGCTCAATGGGTGATTATCAGCTATCTAATTGTTTTTACGGCTCTGATTTTCAGCGTTGCTCGTTTGGGTAATATACTCGGCAGACAGAAATTATTCCAAGCTGGATTAACTTTGTTTACCATCAGCTCATTACTGTGTGGATTAGCACCTGGAATTGGCTGGTTGATTGGCTTTCGAGTCTTGCAAGGATGCGGTGCTGTGCTAATTGTGGGATTGGGAATGACAATTATTACTGAGTTGTTTGCTCATACCTCGCAATATGGATTAGCCTTAAGTCTTGCTGCGGTGACGCTTTCTGTCGGTTCTGTGTTGGGTCCGGCGCTTGGTGGTTTACTGGTTACACTTGGGGATTGGCAGGCGATCTTCCTAATTAATCTTCCCATAGGAATGATTGCAATTTTGTTATTCGTTTGGTGTGTTCCGTCTTCCCCAAATCCCCGTAGTCACCAAGAAAGCTTTGATGGACTGGGAGTAATTTTACTAGCGCTGGTGATGCTTAACTTGGCGTTGGCGATCAGCGAAGCACAAAAACAAGGCTTTCACAGTGCGATCGCTCTGATTTTACTAATTATTGCCATCATCGGTTTAATTGTTTTGGTTTTGGTTGAGTCTCGAACCAGACAACCAATAATTGACTTGTCTTTATTTCACAACCGCACCCTCAGTATTAATCTCTTGACTATGGTAGTAGTTTACATAGTCATGGCATCTCGGTTATTAATCTACCCTTTTTTCTTAGAATTAGTTGTGCAGTATCCAACTGAGCAAGTTGGAATGTTAATGATTACCTTACCAATCAGTAACGCCATAATTGCACCGATATCAAGACGTTTCGCTGATCGGTTTGGTAGTCATCGCTTGATTCCCATTGGTTTGATGTTGTTAGCATCTGGATGTATGCTGGCTAGTACTTTTAGTAACCAGTTAACACCCTTGGGTTACGTACTTAGAGATATGGTCATGGGTGGAGGTTTAGCGATGTGGCGATCGCCCAATAATGTCGCAACCATGAGTATTGCTCCCCAAAATAAAATTGGTGTTGTTTCGGGGTTACTAAACGAATCATCTTTAGTTGGTCAAACTCTCGGAACTTCGTTAGCAGCAACTTTATTTGTCACATTTATTTTAAGTGTTGTCAATTTACCTCATACAACACCTCTTGGATCTGTGCCACTTCCAGCACTGATTTTTGCCATGCACAGGACATTTTTGATTTTGGCTATCTTCCTGGGAATAATGCTTGTTGTTAATATTGCGTTTCAAATGAGGAACAGGGAATAGAGAACGGGGAAAAATCTGTGTAATTAACGCTCTTTCATCACTCGCGCAACAACGCCCGAAAACCTGCTTGCACAAAATGTATATCAGCAGTTACAGCATCAGTCAAACCTTGTTCCCACATCACTACAAAAGAAATGCAATCTGTAAAACCCCAAGTTTTATCAGGACGTTCGCTATAAAGCTGTAATGCACGGGCAAACAATGGTGTATCTACCGTTACCACCTGTAAATTAGCTGTATTGTAACACTGCTGGATAAATTGCACTGCGCTTGGGCGATTAACAGCACTCAAAGCATTACCAACTTCCACCAATACCGCTTCCGTTACCCAAACAGCCATTGCTGCTCGTACTCTTGGCAGAAATGCTTTAGCCTGATGATGATACTGGTCACGTTTATTCAACAAAGCTTGGATAAATACCGTATCCAGAAAAAAACGCTCATCACTCATGAATTGCCTGTAGTTTCCTTCTTCGGTGTACCGTACAAATAATGATCGTGTTCGCTAGACCAATCGGATGGTGCTTCCACAGTTCCCGTCATCGCCTCCAACACATCCCAAGCATCCCCAGACGGTGATGGTTCCTTCAATTCTTGAATTGTAATTACATAACGTGTGTTCGGTGTCAAATCCAAGGATACATCTGGACGCAAAACATTTCCATCAAATACAACCGTTACCTTCTTGTTCATAAAAAAACCTCTGGAACATTCCCTGTATTTTATGCCGAGAAATTTTATAGATTCTTTATTCTATTTTCTCGATTGATTATGATTTTCTCGATTCTGTGAAAAGTCAGATTGGCTTACATTGCTAATGCATCGCTCTGCATTGCTAA
This sequence comes from Pelatocladus sp. BLCC-F211, assembly GCF_041928655.1. Lineage (NCBI taxonomy): Bacteria > Bacillati > Cyanobacteriota > Cyanophyceae > Nostocales > Hapalosiphonaceae > Pelatocladus > Pelatocladus sp. BLCC-F211. The sequence goes on from NZ_JBHFLM010000052.1 coordinate 52,144, forward strand.
TGCATCGCCCTACATTGTTAATGTATCGGCTTACATTGTTAATGTAAGCTAAAACACATCTAATTTGTACATTTTAGAATTTTAATAAAAATCATCAAACCCTTTGGAGTCTTACTCTGCATTCTGTTGTGTCTGGAGCGGTTTAACCAATCTTTCCATCAAACATTACCATCCGTTAACAATAGGAACGTAGCTTTAATTTATAGTGAATCCCCAATCCCCGTTGCCCCTTTATCCCCAGAGGGGGCCCCGCCTTCCCCGATCCCCAATCCCCGATCCCCAATTTTCTTATGACTGCAATTGATCCCAACAAAAGAGCAGCTTTACAAATAGAAGACGATCGCACAGGTTTAAGCATTGAAACCTTGCGGCGAGCGATGGCGGATAATCTCTTCTATATTCAGGGTAAGTATCCTGAGATTGCCACAGAAAATGATTTTTACATGGCGCTGGCTTACACAGTGCGCGATCGCTTACTCAAACGCTGGATCAGCACAACAAAATCATATATTGAAAAAGATGTCAAAGTTGTTTGCTATCTCTCAGCCGAATTTCTCATGGGGCCGCACCTAGCAAATAACTTAATTAACTTGGATATTTACGAACAAGTACGCAAAGCAGTTGTAGAATCAGGATTGAATTTAGAAGAATTAATTGAGGAGGAAGAAGAGCCGGGTTTGGGTAATGGTGGTTTAGGTCGTCTTGCTGCTTGCTACATGGATTCTCTCGCTTCCTTGGAAATTCCAGCAATTGGCTATGGTATTCGTTACGAATTTGGTATTTTTGACCAAGAGATCCGTGATGGTTGGCAAGTCGAAATCACTGACAAATGGTTACAGTGGGGTAATCCTTGGGAAATTCCGCGTCCAGAAGTAGCCTATGAAGTGAAATTGGGTGGTCGGACAGAATCTTACACTGATAATCAAGGAAATTACCGAGTACGCTGGATTCCTGACCAAGTAGTCAAAGGTATTGCTTACGACACACCCATACTAGGCTATAAAGTCAATACTACTAATATCCTACGGCTGTGGAAAGCAGAAGCCCCGGAATCATTTGATTTTCAGTCATTCAATATCGGCGACTACTACGGTGCAGTTAATAAAAAGGTTGTTTCCGAAAACATTTCCAAAGTTCTCTATCCCAATGATGAACAAATTCAAGGTAAACAACTACGTTTAGAACAGCAATATTTCTTTGTTTCCTGTTCTCTCCAGAATATGATTCGCATTCATCTAAATCGTGCTGGTAAGAGTATGGAAAGCTTTCACGAATATTTTGCTGTCCAACTCAATGATACTCACCCTGCGATTGGTGTAGCGGAACTGATGCGGTTGTTGTTGGATGAACATCAATTTGGTTGGGAACAAGCTTGGGATATTACCCAAAAAACCTTCGGTTATACTAATCACACTCTACTACCAGAAGCTTTAGAAAAGTGGTCTATTAGCTTATTTGGTAAATTGCTACCTCGCCATTTGGAGATTATCTACGAAATCAATCGCCGTTTCCTTGATCAGGTGCGGTTACTAGATCCTTACGACCAGGGTAAAATTGCCAGACTATCGCTGATTGATGAAACAGGTGATAGATATGTGCGTATGGCTAATCTCGCATGTGTTGGTAGTCATGCGATTAATGGTGTAGCGGAGTTACACACTGAATTGTTAAAACAAACAGTTCTGCGAGATTTTTATCAATTGTGGCCAGAGAAATTCAGCAATAAAACTAACGGAGTTACACCACGACGTTGGATAGTATTAAGCAATCCCGGTTTGACTAGTTTAATTTCTAGTAAAATCGGTGACAACTGGATTAAGCATCTTGAAGACCTCAGACAATTAGAAAGCTTTGTTGAAGATAGTAATTTCCGTCAACAATGGCGACAAGTTAAGTTAGAAACTAAGCACAATTTAGCAAAATATATTCAAAAGAAAACTGGTATTGTTGTTAATCCAGAATCCCTGTTTGATATTCAGGTTAAGCGCATTCACGAGTATAAACGTCAACATCTGAATGTACTGCACATTATTAGCTTGTATAATCACATCAAGCATAATCCTGATGTTGAGATTACCCCGCGTACATTCATTTTTGGTGGTAAAGCTGCACCCGGTTACTATATGGCCAAGCTGATCATTAAATTGATCAACTCCGTAGCAGAGGTTGTTAATGCTGATCCCCATGTACGCGATCGCATCAAAGTTGTCTTTTTACCAGACTATAATGTAACTTTGGGTCAAAAAGTATACCCGGCTGCTGATTTGTCAGAGCAAATTTCCACTGCTGGATTAGAAGCTTCTGGTACTGGGAATATGAAGTTTTCGATGAATGGGGCGTTAACTATTGGTACTCTTGATGGTGCCAATGTTGAAATTCGTCAAGAAGTAGGAGAAGAAAATTTCTTCTTATTTGGACTGCGAACTGAAGAAGTCCAAGCACTCAAATCTCAAGGCTACAATCCTTGGAATTATTATAATTCCAACCCCCAACTCAAAGAAGTAATAGACTTAATTGCTTCCGGAGTCTTCTCTCATGGAGATATAAATCTGTTTCGTCCTCTGCTCGATTCTTTGCTTCACCACGATCCATTTTTACTACTTGCTGACTACCAATCTTACATTGATTGTCAACAGCAAGTGAGTCAAGCTTATCGCGATCAAGATAATTGGACTCGGATGTCAATTTTGAATGTAGCGCGGATAGGCAAATTTTCCTCGGATCGCTCGATTCAAGAGTATTGCCAGGATATTTGGCAAGCACAACCACTAACTATAGAATTAGAAGAGTATGTTCAGTCGAAAGCTGGTTTAAAAGTTTAACTTTAACAAAAATACTATGTATTACAGTATTTTGAAATGTGATGTAGTTAAAATGCATTATCATGCTTGAACCAGCAGAAACCGTAAAAATCTTTCAAAAACAGCCAACAATCAAAACTTTTTCCAGTGGTCAAACCATCTTTACAGATGGTGAAATTGGGGATTGTATGTATGGTATTTTGAATGGAGAGGTAGACTTATACGTCGATGGCAAAGTAGTCGAAACTATTCATCGGGGAGATGTATTTGGGATGGGAGCATTAGTGGTTCCAGAACAAACCAGAGCATCGACAGCAGTTGCTAAAACCGACTGCGAATTAGCGATTTTAGACCGAAACGGTTTTCTGTTCGCCGTGCAAGAAACCCCCATGTTTGCATTACTCGTGATGCGAAGTTACTCCGAACGTTTACGTTTGCTTAAACGCTCTATTTAATACTTTTGTGGTAATGGGTAATGATTAATAGTTGTTGGTTATTTCCAATGCAATACTGCTCGGATAAGACAAATTTGAGAACTGTAGTTTTGTAGTAGTTTTGTAGGTTGGGTGTAGCGACAGCGAAACCCAACATTATAGTCTCGTTAATGTTGGGTTACTGAACCGTATTAGGGCATAATTTCGTGGGGGTTCTCGTTTGAAACAAGAAAGTTCTCACCTGAAACGAGAAAGTTGTGGTTTTGAACTTGGATGTTCTCACCTCAAACGAGAAAGTTGTGGTTTTGAGCTTGGATGTTCTCACCTGAAACGAAAGCAAACAACACTCAATAAACAACAAATCACAAAGATTCTGCATAAAAGCCCAAATGATTAGCTACAGGGCGCTCCCGCATTGGTATTTTGGTATGTATGGGAGCGTTTAACACTTTTGCCTCGGTGTTTTTTGCTACTACCAATGTAGTAGAACCACCACCATCGAAATTGAGCGCTGTATCTGCACCTAATGCGATCGCAATATTGGCTAACTCTTTTTTCGTTACTCCTTCGCTATAAACAGGTTGTTTACCATCAACAACAATTAGCCAGAGTTTTTTACCTGCTTGATCAATTGCTACAGCCACATGGGGATATGGTTTATCGTTTTGTTGTTCTAGGTTTTTGGCTTTTGGCTTTCCACCTTCAACTAATATTTGACTTCCTGCAACACCTTGAATTGTACCTTTAGGACATTCGTCACGATCTAGCATGAGGGCGCGGTTTTTCAGAAAGCACAACACTCGCCATCCTGGTTCGGGTTTGGAATATCGATAACCATGAGAAATTACTTCGCCGAGTGGATAGGAGAGATCACTACTATGAGGATAGTAATCCCAAGGAGTGTTTTCTACAAAGTGATGAAAGTAACTAGCATTAATTGCTACTTGCACCTTGAACTCACGTAAAAATTCTGAGGTGGTACGGGCTTTTGTTTCCACACCTTGTTCTGGTAGTATTCCTGGTGTCACCAGTGGTTTCACACCTGGCGCAGTTAAATCTATACTGACTATATGAATGATCATTGGGCGTGGTTGGGAACGAACTTGGCGTTGATAGGAAATACCACGAAACAATGCTTGTTCTTGATCAGTCTGCGGTGGGCGTAAAAAGTGGAGTCCGCCATAAATTATTAAAGGTAATAAAAGTATGGCAGTACCAGCAGCAAATAAATATTGTTTCATATCATGTTTGCTTGAATATTTATATTATGCTTTGAGGTTGGTAATGGGTAATTGGTAATTGGTGATTGGGCATCGCAATGGGAATATAAACTGATTATCTGGACTTGGTATCATTATGTGATGACAAAAAATTATGTTTTAGAAATCCACCACTGATGCACACAGATAAATTTTAGATTAACGAAAGATTATGAAAACATTATTTCCCAAAATGGAAATTAAACCTACAGACCGATGGATTGAGGCTTAAATTAAATTAATATTTGATATGATCTGCCTATTTGCGAAGGAAATTTTCAGATGACATCTACATTTGAGCAAGAACAAATTAATGTACCTGAATTAGTCGAGAGTATCACAGGGTTAATTTTTGCACCCATAATTCTTCCTTTAGCAGCAGCGGTACATCAGCCTACAGTTCAAACAGCCATCAAAAGTGGAATTGCTCTTTCGCAAAGGTGTAAAGAAGCACTAGCGGAAACTCAAGAGATCATTGAAAATTTAGCAGCAGAAGTCAATACCGAACTCATCAATAATAAACAGGTAGAATTTGAATCTGGTTATACTCGAATCCATTCTATTGACGGCAAATCTGAAGTCGCCAAAGACTTAATAAATATTATGTCAGACTTCAATGTAGATGTGGAAAATTTCAGCGATGGTGTGATTGATTTGCGCGTTTTGGTGCCTTTAGGATTTGGTGCAATGGCGGCGCGACAGTTGGTGGTTAAGGGATTGCAAATCGATGAAATTCCCTGGTATACCTTGGCTTGGTATGCTTTTGATTCTTTTGTCAAGCTAAATGTTACTAGTGAATCAAACAGTAAAAATTAAAATAATTGCTGAAAATTAGGATACTCCAACTTTTTCAAAATTATCTGTCAAATTAACAAAGATTACCTAAGCAGGTTAAGACACTATTTAATTTACCAAATAAAGGCTGATTTAAACATTTGGGATCTTGTGAAAATTTCCTTGATTTGTTTATGAATATTCTATCTTTACTTGTGAAGCTGCGGGAGCAGGTGTTTCTGTGATTAAAATTATTCATCAGGTCAAAGGCAGAGCTAGGTATAAAATTAAAGAACTTTATCATTCGCCATCCTTCAAAGAATATATTGAGCGATCGCTTCCACAACAACCAGGAATTAACGACGTCCGTGCTAATACTTTAACTGGTAATATTCTTGTGTTGTTTGAGCCAGAATATAGTGCGGAGAAGATAGCAAGATTAATTGAAAAATATATTTTAGAATATCAACCACAACAGATAAAATCACTCACAAAAAAAGAAGCAACTTCAACAATCAAACCAGTTACTAAAGCCCAAATACAAAAAATCGAGAACTGGCATTTGATGGAAACAGATGCTGTTGTAGATGCATTTAATACTTCCAAACAATCAGGATTATCTCATGAATCTGCTATTGAGAATCTGAATAAATATGGGTCAAATGTTCTAGCACCAGCAAAAACCCGTTCTGATTTAAGTATTTTGGTTGACCAATTTAAATCTTTGCCAGTTGCTTTGTTGGGTGTGGCTGCTGGTGTTTCTGTGTTAACGGGGGGACTAATTGATGCTGTGGTAATTTTGGGTGTGGTTGGTTTAAATGCTGTGATTGGTTACACCACAGAAAGCCAATCAGAAAGAATTATTCACTCTCTCGGTAGTCATCAAGAAACATCGACTTGGGTAATTCGAGATGGTCAGCAACTAGAAATTCCCACAGAAAATATTGTGGTTGGAGATATTTTAGTTCTGAAAACTGGTGGCTATGTAGCCGCAGATGCACGACTATTGGAAGCAGAAAATCTGAGTATTGATGAATCTGCTTTAACTGGAGAGAGCATACCTATAACTAAATCAAAGCTACCCCTAAAAGGTGAGGATATTCCTTTGGGCGATCGCACCAACATGGTTTATAAAGGAACTCTCGTCACTGGTGGACAAGGTTTAGCTGTGGTAGTAGCAACAGCTAAATTTACAGAAATGGGCAAAATCCAACAATTGGTAGGCGAAGCGACTACAACCGCAACCCCTCTCACCAGACAACTCGATCAAGTGGGTAGCCAATTAGTAGCAATTGGTATGGGTATTTGCGGTCTGGTTTTTGGAATGGGGGTGTTACGGGGATATGGTTTACTGCAAATGCTGCAATCATCTATATCTCTGGCGGTTGCTGCTGTTCCCGAAGGTTTACCCACCATCGCCACTACAACCTTAGCTTTAGGAATCCAAGATATGCGTAAGCGGAATGTCTTGGTTCGCAGTCTCAGCGCTGTCGAAGCTTTGGGTTCGGTGCAAACAATTTGTCTGGATAAAACCGGAACGATTACAGAAAACCGCATGTCTGTTGTGGAAGTACACACAGACAGCCAACAAATTACTGTATGTGATGGAGAGTTTATCGCCAACGGTGAGCATATTAATCCCTACGCTTGTGATGAACTGTTAAAACTGATTCATGTATCAGTTTTGTGCAATGAAAGTGAAGTGAACCTAGAACAAAATGGTGAGTATAGTGTCAAAGGTTCAGCAACAGAAAATGCTTTGATTTACATGGCTATGAGTGCTGGGGTGGAGATTAAGCAACTTAGAGAAAAATATCAACTGCTGCAAACTAACCTGCGCTCAGAGAATCGAAATATTATGAGTACGGTTCATAGGACTGAGAATAACCATAAGTTGGTTGCTGTTAAAGGTAGTCCGGGAGAAGTTGCACAAATATGTAAATTTTGGCTGAAAAACGGGGAACGCTTACCGTTAACAGAAGAAGATAAGCGATCGCTCGAAATTGAAAATGATCGCATGGCAGGGAAAGCCCTGAGAGTATTGGGTATTTCTTATACACATGTTGAGGCGAGTCACAATGGAAATAATTACGAACAAGACTTGACATGGCTGGGTTTGGTGGGTATGGCAGACCCCATTAGAACCGGTGTCAAACAGTTAATGGCTGACTTCCACTATGCTGGCATTAATACAGTGATGATTACTGGTGATCAAAGTCCCACTGCCTATGCGATCGCTAAGGAATTAGAATTAAGCAGAGATCCGCAATTAGAAATTCTTGATTCCACCGACCTCAACAATCTCACCCCAGAAGCCATAACCGCACTCGCTAATAAAGTCGATGTTTTTGCCCGGATTAGTCCCAGCAATAAACTGCAAATTGTCCAAGCATTGCAAGCCGCCGGACAAGTTGTAGCCATGACAGGGGATGGAATTAATGACGCCCCAGCCCTAAAAGCTGCTCAAGTTGGTGTCGCCATGGGTAAAGGTGGCACAGATGTAGCTCGTGAAGTTGCAGATATTATCTTAGAAGATGACAGCCTAGAAACCATGATCGTTGCTGTCAGTCGGGGTAGGACAATCTACAACAACATCAGAAAATCTGTGCATTTCCTACTTGCTACCAACATCAGCGAAATCGTTGTGATGACAACCGCCACCGCTATTGGAATTGGCGAACCCTTGAACGCCATCCAATTGTTGTGGTTGAATTTGGTAACAGACATTTTCCCTGGTCTTTCTCTAGCTTTAGAAGCACCAGAACCAGATGTTTTGAGTCAGCCTCCCCGCAACCCAGACGAACCAATTGTTAAGAATTCCGACTTTGGCAGAATAGCTTTTGAAGCAGGAACAATATCTCTCAGCACTTTAGCAGCTTATGGTTACGGCATCAGCAAATATGGCATTAGTCCCCAGGCAAGTACTATTGCTTTTATGAGTCTGACATCAGCACAACTATTACACACAATTAGTTGTCGTTCGGAACATCACAGCATATTTAATCAAGAAAAACTGCCGAATAATCCTTATTTAAATGCTGCTATTATCGGTTCTTTTGCGATCCAACTTCTAGCGATCGCTGTTCCACCACTGCGGAGTCTTTTAAAGATTACGCCCATTAGTATTATGGATGGTTTTGTGATTGGTGGTAGTGCTTTGTTACCTCTGTTGGTGAATGAAAGCACAAAAAATATCAAATTAGATGAGAATAATTCTAAAGGTTTGTAGTAAGGACTTTAGTCCTTTCTTGAGGACTAAACCTCGTCCATCTTGAAAAGAGGAGTTTTTCAAAAAGGACATTATGTAGGTTGGGTGGAACGGAGTGTAACCCAACATTAACCAGACTATAATGTTGGGTTTCGCTGTCGCTACACCCAACCTACAAACCTTTAGTTTT
>NZ_JBHFLM010000053.1:0-15318 GCF_041928655.1 Pelatocladus sp. BLCC-F211
AACCACGTTTTTTTGTCTGATTATTAACAACAAATATCTCAAATCCCTATTCTATCGTATAAACTAGCCTGATTACGAAACTGGCGATCGCACCCTATAAGCTAGTTACAGAGATACTTAGGCAGTTTTTGGAGATGTCTAAGAGTAACTTGATCATGCTTCTTTTCCCCTTGACACTTTACGCTTTGCTCTATTTTCATAGTGAGGGGTGACAGCAATGCTGGCATTGCACCCATTGCCAAACTCGATTTTTCAAGTTTATTGTTGTTGGACAAAAGAAAATGTATGTAGTTGTTTTGAATAGGAATAAAATACCTTTCTCAGTTAGCCTTTAACCTTTACTCCGCTAAGTTCTCTTGGCTGAGTTTTGGATCTCAAACTGCTAATAAAAACGCAGAAGAATTTCATGTCAATCTTGGAGCTTTTTAAGCTTCTTGTTCGCTGCGTAGTCATTTTGGCTACGTTGCACTATGAATATTGAGCATTCAAAAATACTTACTATTAGAAATACATTCTTTTTATGATGATATCCGGATAAACTTAATTGAAAAAAACGAACCATATTTCTAATTTTTGTATTTTTTGATTCAAAATAAACTTTTTTGTATAAAACATACATGATTGTCATCAAACATACAGCTTTTATCGGTTGAATTGATGCTTTGATAGCTAGCTTGACTTTGTTGTTGTTTATCTTTAGTTACTACTTATGCTGATGAAACATTAACTTTAACAGTTCATTTTTCTTGATTGACTAAATTTTGTATCCGGAAAATTTTTTAGATTGTGAGAATATGTACATCAACAGTCAAGATAATGCCATTTTGGCTAAAAAAAATCATATCAATCAGCTTATAATGCATTCATGATTACAATTACTCTGCTCTTTAATTCGTTTAGTAACATGAACTATCAACAGTATTTAGGCAACTGACATATTTTTATGTTCGTAGTAAGGACTTTAGTCATTATTTGGAGGATTAGAATCCTCACTACAAACAAAAAATGAGATATTATTACACCTTGTGTAAGTCCTTGAAGATATACGTTAAATCTTAAAATATTAATCTGTAAATTTTTGTACACTTAGGTATTGATACTATGGAAAACTAGTCTTGAATTAAATGTACTTTTGCTTATGCAAATATTTTTTATTTCACATTCTCTTTATTTATCAACAGGAATTTTCATGCTGATTTTATCTTTTTTCTTCAAATTAGAGTAATCTAAAAGTAAGGAAGATAAATTTGTAGGCATGGAGTAAATTAGTTGAATTACAGCAAAATCATCGAAGCTCACAGCTGTAATTCCTCACTGTAACTACTCATCCAGATCATCAGGACAATGTTTTAGAGGGTGTTTTCCGAACAGATGAAGAAACTGCCTTTTTGAAAGCCAATCACAGCTGCATCTTCTACTCAACTATTAAAATTCATCCAGAAATCAAGCAAAAAGTTAGCAGGTGTACCCTTCAAGCTTTCCTCGTTGAGTGCAACTGCGTTAGAAGGACAAAATGAAAGGGATAAATTGTTACCTTTGTTGTTTTATCCTTGGCTTTTCCCGATTTCTTGCCAAGGCCAATCCTCGAAATAAAATGCCCAGCCGTCGCTTTCGCCTAAGAGGCGAAAGCGCGCTCTACCTTGGGTTTGGCCAAAATATTTTTAATACGGCTGGGCATTTTATTTTTTGGAGATCCCCAATGCGATCGCATAACTTAGTGACGATAAAATCAAAGTATTGACAAAATACCCAATACCCTACCCTCAAATCAGGGATTTTGGGTTAGTCAATCACTAACTAGGATTACTCGTCAAATCCAATGGATTATATTTTTACCAGTCTGCTTGTATGCTACTTGCTATTGCATCTCGCTACAAAAACCAACAGCAGAGTCTGTATCAAGTACTAAATATCCTAAATATGGGGCTGTTGATGAGGTGTGCTATTGGTTTTTGAAATTAATTATCTATTTTATGGATACTTTATTTTTTTATATGGGTATATGCACCCACACCATAAGCTAATGTTAAATAGGTGCAATATGCAGGCGCTGTTTCATGGCAACAAGTGGAGCCATTTTGCATTTGTCAATTTTGATTTTATTTGAGAGCCATAGCCATGAAGATACTTCCTATTAATAGATACAGGTTTTATCAGTCATTACAGCCGTTATTTTTGCTGAAGAAAATCACTAGTAAATCTACCACCGGTTGTTTGCAAGTTTTTACAGCTTCGGGTTCTTGGTCAATATATGTGGAGGAGGGTAAATTAATTTATGCGTGCTGTACAGAAAAAATGTTTGAGCTGCTTTACAAACACTTGCAGCGTCTAAGTCAAAAAATACCTACTCTCCACAATGGCATCAAAGAGCAATTGCGGGCAATTTTTGAAACTGGGATTGAGAATCAAGCAATACCGAATCCAGATTATCTAGGTATTTGCTGGTTAGTTAATCAAAAGTATCTTACTCCAGCTCAAGCTGGGATATTGGTGGAACAATTGGCCCTAGAAGTTTTAGAGTCGTTTTTGTTGCTAAAAGAGGGAAGTTACGAATTTACTCCAGAAAGCTTTTTGGATGAGATGCCAAAGTTTTGTCACTTGGATATGCGCTTGCTAGTCGAACGTTCCCAAAAGCGATCGCATCATGCATCTATCCCCAGTGGTAAAATAGAAAAATCCGGCGTTGACACAACAGCACCACAGTCAGACTCCTCTGGACGACGCCATCTAAATCATCAATCATCTTCAGAATTTGCTGTTACTCCCGGACAACAAACTTCCCAGAGGATATCTAAGGGCGAAGGTAAATCAAATCCTGGACAACAGCATCTCCATGTAGTCCCGCCAACTCAGCAACCACTGCCTAAACCAAGGCAGAATAACGTGTTGCCTCATCCTGTCAATCAGAACAACAGTAGCCGTCCCATAATTTCTCAACCAAATCCTGAGAAAAAACTTTACACAGTTTTCTGTATTGATGACAGTCCCACTGTCATCAATGCTATTAAGAAATTCTTGGATGATCAAATGTTTTCTGTTATGGGCATTAACGATCCACTCAAGGCTTTAATGCAAATTATTCGCCTCAAACCAGATTTGATTTTACTAGACATCGAAATGCCAAACTTGGATGGTTATGAATTGTGTTCATTGGTACGGAAACATTCTCACTTTAAAGATACACCTATAATTATGATTACAGGTAGAACAGGTTTTATCGATAAAGCTAGAGCAAAACTTGTGAGGGCATCAGGCTATTTGAGTAAACCTTTTACACAGGCAGATTTGGTTAAAGAACTATTTCAACACATTAAGTAGCTGTACGAAAATTTCGTATGAATTGTAGATGCACAGATTATTGTGTCATCTTCTATTTTCTGCAACATATAATTAGTTATACCATTTTAAATTTTGGATTGAGAATTGTTTTATGCTTCTGACTTGCTATCAATCCATGTATCGCTATATTTTTTTAAATTGGTATTACTACAAAAATGTAGGAAGCATAATAAAACTAGTTATCTCTATGTCATCACTTTTTGCTTCCTCAAAGTAGTTTTATTTTTGCTAGCTTATATTACTTATATAAATATCAAAAGGCAAAAATAGACGTTAATAAGCCTTGTTAAACAAGCATTTATCATTATTATTTGTAGTTTGATTTCCGCCGTTACGTACTAATAAATCTCAACATTAATAGACGTATGAACTAGTAACAGGCAGAGATTATTCAATTACTAATGCTTCATTCCAGAATCTAAAAATCGATTCTCCTATACCCCTATTTCTTGACTCACTTCACACTCTGAGTATAGAGATAACTTAATGGTTAACAGAATTAATTCCGAACCGAAAAACAGTGGTTATCATCGGCGCACATTGAGAACTACGTCCGAAACAGAAACTGTACTTCAGCGCCGAAGTTATTCTCTCTATTCTCCTATCAATAGTGTTATAGCATGGGCAAAACAAGTCAGCTTCCGAACCAAAGCAATCGCCTTTGCTGTGGCGATTTCCACCCTACCAACCTTGGGAGTGGGAGCGATGACATATTACTTAGTCAATCAATCCCTGATCAAAGAAATTAGTAATATCAAACAAACTAGCGCCCGCAATTTAACAGATAATGTTGAGCGATTTATGCTGAAACGATATCAAGAAATTCAGCTATTCGCTAACCAAAAATTTTTGATTGACTCCAAACTTAGGGATAGCCTGGATACTGAAAATAAAGTAGCACGGCTCAGTAACTTGCAAGATATTTATCAAGTCTATGAAAGTATTGCTGTTGTGGATCTCAACGGTAATGTGTTTTTGCAAACCCCAGGCGAATTACTTCCTAATCAAAAAAATCAGGAATATTTTCAAGCAGTTATAAAAAGTAATCAGCCATATATTAGCCAGCCATTTATCACTACAAATATAGAAAAATCAAAAATTTATTTGGCTGCGCCAGTTAAAGATAGTGTCACGAATAAAACTATTTATATTGTCCAAGCAGTTGTACCGATACAATCTTTAGAGCAAACACTGAATAAGCTTTCCAGAATTAACGATGAGTACCAATTAATAAATCCTGCGGGTAAGATTTTTTTGGCAACGGATCAGAATCACTTGGGTAAAGATGCTCAAAAAGTGATTCCCAAATGGGAGAAATTACAAACATCGCCGCAAGTAGTCACACGTATATTACGCGATCGCAAAGGTAAAGCTGAAGATTTAACAACCTTTGTTCCTTGGCAAAAAACAGCAGGTTTACCGGATTTAAATTGGCAATTAGTCTTGAGTACAGACAAAGCGATCGCCTTGGGAACCCAAAGACAATTATTATTAGCATTAGTCGTGGGAACGGTTGTAACGGCGTTATTAGTGGGTGCGATCGCTGCTATTTTAGCCAATCGTCTGACTCTACCAATTCAAACTGCCACAATGGTAGTCAAAAAACTGGCTAGAGGTAACTTTGACAGCCGTATTCATGTCCAAGGAGAAGATGAATTTGCTACCTTGGGAGCCAGTATTAACCGCATGGCTGATCAACTACAAGATTTGCTCAACAAACAAAAAATCGAAGCCGAACGCCTCAAGATGTTTACAAATATCCTCACGGTAATTCGGCAATCACTTAATTGTGAAGATTTATTTAATACTACAGTTACAGAAGCCAGACAAGCACTAGGAGCGCATCGAGTTGTTGTCTATCACTTTAATCCTCATGGTAGGGGACAAGTGATCGCCGAGTCTGTAGCACCCGGATTACCAGTAACTTTGGGTGATACCATTGAAGACACTTCCATTGCTAGGCAATTGGTAGAAACCTACACAACCAATGGTATTCTGATCGCCAACAACGTCTTTGAGACAGACTTGGTTCCCGAACATCTGAGATTGATGGAAAGACTACAAGTCAAGGCGATATTGGCGACACCAATTCTCAAAGATAATCAAATATTTGGCTTTTTAATTGCTCATTATTGCTGGGCGCCCCATGTCTGGCAACCTTTTGAAATTAATTTCTTGCGACAGTTAGCAGTGCAAGTGGGACTGGCTTTAGAACGAGTACATTTACTGGAAGTGAGCCAAGTACTGAAAGACTTTGCGATCCATTTATCTGCTACTCTCAATTCTCAGGAAATCTACAACTTGGCAGTTCAAGACATCCGTAAAGCCTTAAAAGTAGATCGTGTCCTCATCTGTAAATTTGATGAAAATTGGCAAGGTAGTATTTTAGCCGAGTCTGTAGTTGCAGGTTTACCTAACGTAGAACCAAGATTTCATGAAGCTGCTGTGCAAGATTACAGAGAAAAGTATCGTCAAGGTGGTGTACTGGCTGCTAACAATATTTATCAAGCAGGTTTTTCGGAAGTTTACGTCAAAAAGTTAGAATCTTTTGCAGTCAGAGCGCATTTAGAAGCACCAATTTCGTTGGGTGGTAATTTATTGGGCTTGTTAATCGCCCACCAATGTACCAGAACTCGCGTTTGGCAGCAAGCAGAAATTGAGTTGTTTGAGCAATTCGCCAGATTAATCGGACTGGCTTTAGAAAGAGCTAATCTTTTAGAACAAAGTGAAAAAGCTTCCGAACAGCAACGTCAGCAAGCAGAACAACTGCAAGAACAACTCAACAGACTCTTAGATGATGTTGTGGGAGCCAAAAGAGGCGATTTAACCGTACATGTAGAAGTTAGCAAAGGCGAAATCGGCGCGATCGCAGACTTTTGTAACTTTATTGTCGAAAGCTTGCGCGAAATTGTCATCCAAGTTAAAGCAGCAGCTACTCAATTAAATAGTGCGATCGCTGAAAATTCAGGAGTGATCAGCCAACTCGCCATTGACACATTCAAACAAACCCAGGAAATAGATCGTTCTCTTGATGTTGTTGATCAAATTCGGCTTTCCATCAAAGGCGTCGCCAAAAATGCTAGATTAGCTACAGCAGTTGCTCGTACAGCCTCTCCTACCGCCGAAATTGGCGACGCCGCGATGGCTCTCACCGTCGAAAATATCTTTAGCCTGCGGGATTCAATGGGAGAAACAGCGATAAAAATCAAGCGTTTAGGAGATTATTCCCAACATATTACTCGTCTGGCTTCCTTAATTAAACAAATCTCCTTACAAACTAACTTACTAGCAATCAATGCTGGAATTGAAACAAGCCGTGTAGGTAGAGATAGCAACGCTTTGATCTCTTTTTCTGAAGAAGTAGCTGCCCTAGCAACTGAAAGTGCTACAGTCACAGGTGAAATTGAAGGAATCGCCGCTAATATTAACCTAGAAGTTCGGGAAGTTGTCAAGACTATAGAATTAGAAAGCGCTCAAGTAATAGAAGTAACTCATTTGGTTGAAGATAGCAAGCACAGCTTAAATCAAATGCTCAATGTTTGTTGCCAAATTGACGAATTAGTACAGTCAATATCTCTCGCCACAGTCTCTCAAGTGCAAACTTCTAAAGAAGTCATTCATTTAATGAAAGAAATTGCTAAGGTATCTGAAATGACTGGTGGTTCCTATCGCAAAGTATCCGCTTCTCTGCAAAAAACTTTAGAAATTTACCAGCAGTTACAAGCAAGTGTTCGTAGTTTCAAAGTTTAAGTAAACTCGGCACAGATCCCCGACTTCTTGTAGACACCCGGAGAGTAGAAGTCGGGGTTATTGTTGTCCAAATAAATTAGTTAAACATTTCATTAAGAAAAATAAAAAAATTAAATAATAGACTTTGAATAATATTTGACAGTTTTATTGGAATTACTAACTTATAGTTGAGTAACTCCTGAGCAAACATTATCTGTTAATTAATTCGGAATTAAAAATACCTACGATAGCTGTTATTCATCTAAATTAATTTAGACATAGAGTCTTGTTTTTAATTCTGGATTACACATTCACCATGTATTCCCTTGTATTTGGTATCAGAAACAATTCCAGCTATGTTAAAAAATAGGGAACTAGAAAACCAGACACATTTTCTGGAAGAAGCTAACGGTAATTTGAATACCCTAGAATCTATATTTTTACAACTCAATTCTAAGTGTCAAAGCTATTCGTCAACTATTGAATTAGCCCTCAAAAAAGTTCATTTTATCAAAGCTGGTGCAGATATTTTAGGCTTTCCTTTACTTAGTAAATTTGCTCATCGTTTAGAAGATGCGCTAGAAAGTTTAAAAAAACAGACTAACTTTTTAGAAATTGATAGCGAGTTACACAGTTTACTCTTATCGGGTGTTGAATGGTTACGTCAGATAGTGGAATTACTTTCTGTTGGCTATGTTATAGATGAGCAATGGTTAGCAAGTTTTTGTTTTCCAGTCTTTGAGGAATTAAAAAAACACGTGAATGAACAAAATTCGGCACATAACAAGACACAACATCCACCATATAACGAATTGGAAGACATCATATTATTAATTTTTCAAACTGAGGTTGAAGAATATTTACAACACCTGAAATCTTTATTAGCTAAGACAGACAAGTATAACTTAAAGTCAGAAGTCATCATCATAGCTACTCAGTTGGGTGATTTGGGAGAACTACTGAATTTAAAAGCTTTTACTCAGCTTTGTCGGTCAGTCATCCAACACTTAGAAAAAAGTGCATCCTATGGAGATGTAACGGAAATTGCTCAATTAGCATTATTGACATGGCAGCGATCGCAAACATTGATACTAACAAAACAATTTGAGCAATTACCTACTAAAATTGTGACTAATTCAGGTACAAAAGTGAAAATTTTTGAGGAATTTACAGTATCAGAATCATTGTTCAAAAACGAAAATATCAGTCTAATTCCTTAAAATATCCTCAACTACAGCCTTGAGTTCTGGTAAATTATGCTCAATAATTCCCCAAATTCGATTCAGATTTACTTTCAAGTAATCATGAATTAATACATCTCGTAACCCTGCTATTTGTTGCCACGGAATACCAGGGTTTGCTGCTCTCAACTCAGGTGATAATCGTTTTGTGGCTTCCCCAATAATTTCAAAATTCCGAATCACAGCATCTTGAATCATCGGTGTGTGCATAAACACTTCTTTGCCATCACAAGTGTAAGATTCAATTCGCTCAATACATTCTTTAATATTGCTTAAATAGAGGCGGTTATCCTTCATAACATAACAGCCTCATTTAAGACTCGTTCTCGAATCCACTCATGCAAAGTTTCTGGTTCAGTTATGTCTACCTTGCGTCCTAGCAATTGTTCCAGTGATTGCATCAAAGCAATCTGGTCTAACAAAGTTCGTTTTGGTTCAATTTCTACTAGGAAATCCACATCACTATCTAGTTTTGCTTCTCCCCTGGCTACGGAACCAAAAACTCGTATATTATAAGCACCGTGTTGAGCAGCAATTTGTAAGATTTCTTCACGATAAGGTAGTAATAACTCGTCAATTCCCATAAGCCAATCTACACAAGTTAGCTATAGTCAATAAGCTTGATCATAACGGACGACAACTAGATAAAATCCTGTGCATCTTCACCACTGCACCAATTACCATGATCGCAGGTGCTTCAAATCCAGTTTGCTCAACTTGCTCTACAATTGTCCCCAATTCACCAATTAATTCTTCCTGATCTGGTCTTGTACCCCAACGTACTAAAGCAATCGGAGTGTCCAGACTCAACCCCGCCTTTACTAACTCTTCGGTAATATAAGCCAGATTGTGAATCCCCATGTATATTACTATCGTTTCCGAACCGTGAGCGATCGCACTCCAATTCACACTCGGTCGATACTTACCTGCTGCCTCATGACCAGTAACAAATGTCACTGAAGAACTATACAATCGATGGGTCAAAGGAATACCCGCATAGGCTGGGGCAGCAATTCCCGATGTAATACCCGGCACAACTTCCACAGATACTCCTGCTTGCAATAATTCTGCCATCTCTTCGCCACCGCGACCAAAAACAAACGGATCGCCCCCCTTCAACCGCACGACAATCGTATGTTCTTGGGCTTTCTCAATCATTAGCTGCGTCGTTTCTTCCTGCATCAATGAATGACGTCCCCGGCGCTTACCAGCATTAATTTTTTCAGCTTGGGGATTAATCATTTCTATAATTGCGGGACTGACCAAAGCATCATAAATCACGACATCTGCACACTCCAACAGCCCTTTACCCTTGAGTGTCATCAACCCCGGATCTCCCGGTCCCGCACCAACTAAATAAACCTTTCCCAAACAGTTCTTTTCCTCTTGATTATCGTCCTTGGTGTTTTGGCGGTTCATTCTTTGATCAAATCCCAAATTAAATCAGCTAATTCTGCACTTGCTCCTAAAGGTTCTGCTAGTTGCAAATCCAGATCAGGAGATTGTAATTGTAACTTTTCTGTTACCTGAGCGATCGCATCAGTTATTCCACCTGCGAATAAAAAGTATGGCAAAATTGCAATTTGCCTATGTCCAAGATTCATCAACTCTTTGACTTGGAATTCTAAACTTGGAGGTACAGACCAATAAGCAGTAACTGCACCTAAATTTTTCGCTATTGCTTCCACTGGTGTTTGTGAACCCGGACGGCGACTTCCATGAGCGATAATAATTCTCGCCGTCGCTGTTATCGTGGCGAATTGCTTTGCCAACAACCACTCTAAACCAGGGCGACTACCTAAATATGGTTGTAATTCTATCAAAATATCTTGACCAAGAGCCTGCCTAGCCAGTGCTACCTCACTGGGAATATCATCCATCACATGTACCCCCGGTAGCAAAAATAATGGCACAACTTTCAGAGCAATCTTCTCACAACTAGCAGAATTTCTCACAAACTGGATGATTTGCTCATGCAAAGATTCTGGATTTAGCTCTAAACACGCTGTACCAACTATAATTTCAGACCCAAGACTTTGGGCTTGCTGCATCACCAGCTTTGCTAACTGCTGCATCGCAACTCCTGGGCGCGGATCTCGGCTACCGTGGGATACTAGTAAACATGCAGGCATCATTAGCAACAGTACAATTTAATACATTTAATTAAATAATATTAATACAGATTTGCATTTAATCCTAGCTTTTTTAAACACAGAGGTTCGCAGAGTTTTTCCGAATTTGATTTGCTATGATTTGGTGAAATGTTGTACTTAGCAAGTTCTAAATATTTTTTATTATTTGTTGTTGGTTATTGGTGGTAAGGATAATTTTTCCAACCAACAACCACTACACAACTAACACCAAATACTAATTAATTACGACTGCTTTTCGGCGACAGGATCAGCAATGTAACGGAAAGTTGGTTCAGAATTCCAAGGACCACGTTCATCTTTGCCATTTGTGGACAAGTTGTAGTAAATATCGACAGTATTATCAGGTTGAATGTTGCCAAAGAATGGATCTGTTAATTTACCCAAAGAATCTAGTGCTTTCATAAACATTTGGGTGTGAGAGATTTCTCTAGTCAAAAGATGAACGAGAGTATTTTTAGTACCTTCATCTGATGCTAATTTAATTAATTCTTCGTAAGTTTGACGCGCGCCAGCTTCAGCAGCAATATCAGCTCTCAAATCACGTACCACATCACCACCTTCATTGACGTAATTAGCATTCCAAGCAACACCTTGGCTATCTAGTAAATGTGGTCCCATACCCCGTACAGCAAACAAAGTACTTTTATAAGCTTCAGTTTGGTCAACATTTTTGGTATGAGCTTCAATGAGTTTACCCACCATTTCTAGATGACCAAACTCTTCTATTGCAATATCTTGCAGCATATCCCGAATTCCAGGATTCTCACAGTGGAATGACTGAGTCCAATATTGCAAAGCCGCTGTTAATTCACCTGTTGCACCACCAAACTGCTCTAAAAGTAATTGGGCAAAACGTGGATTAGCTTCTTTGACGTCAACTACATGTATTGTCTCTTTTTTATGAAAAAACATCAGTTAGTTTCCTCTGTTGAAATCTTTGAATTGACAGCAAAATAATAGGGATAAAGCACTGCTGAAAAAATTCACTGCTTTATCCATTTACTAGATAGTAGTTAGTTGCTAGATTTCACAACTAACTACTATCTAGTTGCGAAAAAATATGTTTTTACGCTGCTCTATTTAAAAATGCTAAACATTACAGCAAATCTTTACCTTCTCCTAAAGAAAGACTTGCTGCTTAATTATTTATAACTAAAGCTTTATTGATTTCTGACAAAAACTTCATTAAAATGTTTATCTTAAATAAGAGTACAAAAAAAGTTAAATAGTAAGGATTATCATTTGTCATTGGGAAAAGACTTGTTAAATAATTCTCCCTTGTCCTCCTTGTCCCCCTTGTCCCCAATCCCTCATTGCTGTTCAGCCTTGTAAGTGTAAAACTGGTCAAAAGCTCCCAGTGTCTCAAATTTATAACCAGGTGTAGAGGGTAAAACAGAGTCAACCTTCAATGCAGGTATTAATGAATTTACATTGAAATTCGTACGATAAATACTAAAAACAATAAAATCTTGACGTTCCGTACTCTCAGCTATAACTTCCCGAATTTGCGGTTGGGCAGAATTTACTACCTGCCTGCAATTAAACTTTATGACATTTTCTAAAAATTTTGGAGTTTTTTTACAGACATTTGTGTTTAGATATTCTGTCAGTCTTTGTGCTGCGTACTCTTCATATTCAACTTGATTGGGATTAGTCTGGGTCATTACTACTCCCAAAGCAGCTAGACCAAAGACTGCCACATATGTAATAATATTTAGAACTCTCATTTTATATAGGGTGATTTGCTGTAGTCTTTAGACTCAAGATTACCTGACTCCGTTCCTTGAAAAAAATTTGGATTAATTTCTCAAGGAAGTGCTATAATAGGAAACGCAAATGGCGAGCGTAGCCAAGTGGTTAAGGCAGAGGATTGTGGTTCCTCCACTCGTGGGTTCGAGTCCCATCGTTCGCCCTCAGTAATCAAGTAGCAGTAATATATACTCAGTTGTACCAAGACTGGCAGGGTTTATGAGGGATGATTAGCTCAAATCTCAGATTTTTCTGGTTAATGTCTGGGTTTATGTGTTTATCTTTTCCCTAATCAAAGTTTGATGATAGTGCGCTAGTAGCTGCATTGGAATTAAATTCAAGCGGTAAGAAGAGCTTGAATTATTGGATTTACTAATTTTAGCGGAATTAATTCTACCCGATCCACGTTCTAGCATTGGCGATCGCTAACCTTAATGAATAAAAATAATTGTTGAATCTGCACACTGAAATACAGAAAATTTCTAGCAATACCCTGTGAAGAGAGGTATTTAGGGATTACAGACTAGAGATTAGAGAATTTAGTAGTTTACACTTTTGATTTTCACTACTTTACATATTTGCTAATGATTAGTTATGCTAGATACTAACTACTAACAACTAACCAATGTACAGATGTGCTATGACATGTCTGTACATTTGCTAGTAACTAACAACCAGTAGTAACAATTTTTAATCCTCATCAAGAGCCGGAAAAAATTCCTCAAATTGCCATAAATTATCTCTGTTCTCAAAAAACCAAATTCGAGTTGCTGGGGTTAATTTACTCCAAATAATTTCAGGGGAGACATGAGGAGATGCATATCGATATTCCTGGCCAAGAGCTTTGAGGTTTTCTGTGACATCGTCAGGAATACCAAATTCTTTCCAATCAACTTTTCTATATATTCCAGACACACCCGTAGCAGGATCAAAAATTAATTGTGCAGCTCTAATTAAGTCCGCAAAGTGTACTGGCTTGAGTTTGTTGATTTCTTGAATTTGAAGTGATTCGTTATTTTCGCGAGACATCGTTACTGGAGTGGTCAAGAGTAATTATTTGTGGGATTTACTTTGATGAGACTCCTACCCCGATGCCTCTAGTTTAGCGCATAGCAGCAAATGAGCGATCGCTTATCTCTAAGAACGCAGCTGTGCAAGCATTAGCGCCGGATTCCAGTAAGCACGTGTGGTTTGAATTTTGCCAAAATTGTTAATTTCAAACACTGTTATTCCTGCAAATGTCACTGATTTGTCATTTTTAGTTATTCCCTGCATAGTCCACTTAACGGCTGCTTCATTACCTGCAATAAAAATATGCTCAGTTGTTGCTTCTAATTTATTAAATACTGTTTTTAACTGGTTGATAAATGCAGCAAAATTTTCATGAATTTTTGTAGGTGGTTCTCCAACTGGGTCATAACTTATAGCATCTTCTGCAAAATTTTCAATCCAACCTTCACCATTCATGGCGGACATATTGGCAAAGTAGTTAGTAATTAAAGTTGTGATCGCTTCTTGTGAAATCATACTCAATAGGGGACTATAAAATATTCACTAAATTATGATCTAATTATTCACAAATATATACAGCTTTATCTATCAGCAAAGAATGTTTGTAGTGTAAAATTGCTAAAATTACAACTCTCATAATAGCGAATTGCACGTTGTAAGAAACTGGGATTAACTTGCCACTCGACTACAGCAAAAAAGTCTTGTTTAAGTGATATTCTTGCTGGACAAGTTATGGAAATATCATCACAGAAATGTAACATTTGAAAGCTATCACCTAGCTTTTCTAATTGACTCCACGAAATATCCATGGGAGATGACACTATGCAATCAGGGGTGATAGTTTTAGCTGTCCCTTTCCATTTGTTAATAGACTCTATAGACTCTTTTTGAAACCGAGGAGTTGGTGTTTCTGGAAACGAAGTTAAATTTTCGGGAATAACTACAATTTTTTCTAAATTGCCAGCCTGATCATATTGAATCACAACACTAGCGCGTCTATCTTCATAGCTCAAACCTGTCTCAAAAACCAAATTTGAACCTGATTCAATCTTTGAAGAACCCCAAGAAAAAGCATTATCTAAAAATAAGGCTCTGGTAATCGGTTTTTGATAAGGGCCAAAAGTCTTTGTCTCCTTTGTGCCGTCGGCGTATGTATAGTGATTTTGGTGATAAATTTCATTACCATCGGCACTATTTTTAAAACTTCTAATACAATGAAAACTCTCTATTATTTGTCCATCAGCAGAGTATCTTGTCCAAGTGCCATACCAATCTCTATTGACATGATATCGACAAAAATTATCCCAATTTTGTAGTTGTGCTGCTGTTTTATCTATG
The DNA here is from genome assembly GCF_041928655.1 of Pelatocladus sp. BLCC-F211. Lineage (NCBI taxonomy): Bacteria > Bacillati > Cyanobacteriota > Cyanophyceae > Nostocales > Hapalosiphonaceae > Pelatocladus > Pelatocladus sp. BLCC-F211. The sequence continues at coordinate 14,561 of NZ_JBHFLM010000053.1, forward strand.
CTCATAAATTTTGTTGTGAGTGTTTTAGTTACTCTTCATTCTCAACTAGGACTGTAACCGCAGCGACAGCTATCAACATTTCGTCATTTTTATCATCGAGTTCAGGGATGGCTTTACCTTGAACAACCATTCCCCCAACTTCAACACTCAAGGATTTACGACCAAAAGGTAGTACAGCTAGTACCTCTTCTTGGCGAACTTGTTCGGGGTAGGGTACTGCAACTTGCACTTCTACAATCATCTCATTGGGATGACTCAAGCCCGCTACCTCCCAAACACCAGGTAAAGCATTGTTGGCGATCGCATTTCTCACAGCCCTGGCTGCTGCTACTGTTGGATCTTGTCCATGCTGATCTATCCCCATTCCCATTTCGATAATGAACCGTTTACGTGCCATAGTCATAGGATTTTGGATTGTGAAAGATTGACATCATCCATCGGGAGCATACCAATTTTTGAAAAAGATGTGGCGATTATAAAGATACTATTGGCAAAATTATATAAAAAAAGCGCCCTCCATTTTGGAGGGCGCTTTCTCATCTATTTAATTGTAAAGACTTACTGCATCTCGACTATCTGAGGATTAACCGTTGATAGCAGGAGCAGAGATTGCAACTGGTGCAGATTCAGCAGCAGCCAAGTCGAGAGGGAAGTTGTGAGCGTTACGCTCGTGCATGACTTCCATACCCAAGTTAGCGCGGTTGATGATGTCTGCCCAAGTGTTGATCACGCGACCTTGTGAGTCAATTACTGATTGG
>NZ_JBHFLM010000054.1:0-4542 GCF_041928655.1 Pelatocladus sp. BLCC-F211
GTTTCCGTACATCAAGGAACCTGCTACAGGTTCACGGATACCGTCGATGTCTACGGGAGGTGCGGCGATGAAGGCGATGATAAAGCAGGTGGTTGCGGCGAGTAAGGTGGGGATCATGAGTACGCCGAACCAGCCTACGTATAGGCGGTTGTCGGTGCTTGTTACCCAGTTACAGAACCGCTCCCATACGTTGGCGCTTTCGCGTCTTTGTAAGGTTGCTGTCATTGTTCTTATGATTGCGATTACGTTACTTATGATGTTTGGGTGTTTTTTTACCCTTGTTACACATCTTAAAGTGAATATTGCGATTTGTAAAGTCTTTTCATAAATATCTACTTCTGGTATGATGTTTCGGTTGAATCCGTATATATAACAATCCTGCTTAAATAATACAAATCGATTGACATTTAAACCCTGTAGAGACGTTGCACTGCAACGTCTCTACATACCCGAAATTATGACGAAAAATTGTTAACAGAGTAGTGTTGGTAGCAATACCATATAATTTGTGATCTCAAAACCAAATCAGGCGATCGCTACTGTTGCTTTTGATTCAAATATCTTTTCGATGACATCTTCAACTACCTTATCAGGTGTGGAAGCACCAGAAGTTACACCAATCACAATTTTTCCTTCAGGCAACCAGTTATCTGTGATTTCCAAATTACCATTTAGTAATCGATGTTCAATGCGATCGCCAGATAAAATTCTCTCAACACTATCAATATGATAAGAAGGAATTCCCCGCTCAAAAGAAATTTGTTGCAATTGGGTAGTGTTTGATGAATTAAACCCACCAATCACAATCATTAAATCTAATTTTTGTTCTACCAATTCCAACATAGCATCTTGCCTTTCTTGAGTGGCATCACAGATAGTATTAAAGCTTTGGAAATGGTCATTTAAATTAGCTGGGCCATACTTTTGCATCATGGTATGCTCAAACAGCTTACCCAATTGTTCAGTTTCACTTTTGAGCATTGTAGTCTGGTTGGCAATACCAATCATTTCTAAATCTTTGTCGGGGTCAAATCCTGGCGAACAAGCTTTACTGAATTTTGCGAGAAATTCTTCGCGATCCCCACCATGCAAAATGTATTTAGCTACGTATTCTGCTTCTTTTAAATTCAAAACAATCAGATATTTACCTGCAAAAGAACTAGTTGCAACTGTTTCTTCATGCTTATATTTGCCATGAATAATTGAGGTATATTCACGCTTTTTATGTTTTTCAACAGTATTCCAAACCTTTGACACCCAAGGACAAGTGGTATCAACTATTTTGCAGCCTTGATCGTTAAGTATCTGCATTTCTTGAACACTGGCACCAAAAGCAGGTAAGATCACAACATCACCAGTTTCCACAACTGAAAAATCTTTTTTCCCTGTTATGACTGGGATGAAGTCTACTTCCATTTCCCGCATTCGTTGGTTAACAGAAGGATTGTGAATAATTTCATTCGTAATCCAAATGCGTTCAGTGGGGAAGTGTTTACGAGTTTCATAAGCCATCGCTACAGCACGTTCTACGCCCCAACAAAAGCCAAATGCTTGAGCTAGTCGGATTGTGACGTCTTCTCGGTTAATGGTATAATTATTATTCCGTATTTGCTGAATCAGTGGGCTTTGATATTCTGACTGTAACTGGGTGGCGACTTCTTCTTGATGACCAAACCCTTTACGATGATAATTTTCAGAATGTTGAAGTGAACGTTTAAAAGCTTTAGTATCCATTGGTTTTTTCAACAAAAATCACTTTTTCATATTTTCTCGTACCGAGGCACTATTGATCTTCTAGTTCCATCTGACTATACAACTGTAAAGCAGAACTCCAGACTAAATAACCTTGGGGATTAAGATGTAAGCCGTCGGTACTGAATTCGGGACGGAGATTACCCTGATTGTTGACAAATAGGGGATGCAAATTTAAATATTTGACGCCTTCTTTTGTCGCCAGAGTTTTTAATTGCTGATTCAACTTCAGAATGCGACTATTTGGAATATTTAGCAATTTTTCTCGCCCTTCCCAAGTTGCTTCCTCTCCTGCGTGTGGCAAAATTGACTGAATCACTATTTGTATTTGGGGATGCACCTTACGCAGGTAACGCATGATTTGCCGATGATTGTTTAAAATTATCTCATCGTCATAGCCCTGGATTAAGTCATTAATACCAATCATTACAAAAATTGTTTCTGGTTGGGTGCGGTCAAATAGTTCTAATCTTTTTAATAATCCAGTGCTGTTTTCTCCTGAAATACCCTGGTTTAGCCAATTCCTATTTTCAGGTAACAATTCAGGAGGAAACCACAGACTTAAGGAATCTCCAGCTAGTATGGTCAGATGAGTTGGACGTTTTTCAGCAACGACTTTGGCTTCTTGCTTGAGAATATCTACCCATTGTTGATAACTGAGTTTATGACGATTACCCAATTCTGGTGTGGGTTGGGATGAAGCATTCGCATTGACGTGATTTGGCAATATATTCGCTAAAAAAGCGGTAACATCCTGCTGTCGCCAAATTAGCAGGATGACCGCTAGAAAGAGTACGCCGTTGGTGATCAGCGATAAAATTGCCCAGGTAGGAGAAGTTTTTGCAGAAGTGGACACGATTCTGGGGAATATACCAAATCTTTAGTACCAGATATTATATGTACCCACGCCATGATGGCTACTTATCACTAACAGAAATGCGATCGCCAAATTCTTCGTTGTAACCTTCTTCTCCGTGTTCGTTGATATCTATACCTTGCATTTCTGCTACTTCCTTCACACGTAGACCAACGGTAGCATCAATGAGCTTGAGAATGACGAAGGTTCCCACACCAGCAAAAACGTAAGCGATCGCAATTGCTGCTAACTCGACGAATAATTCCTCTGGATTACCGTAAAGTAAACCGTTTTTTCCTGCGGAGTTAACTGCGGTGGTTGCAAAAACTGCTGTCAAAATAGCACCTACTGTTCCACCCACGCCATGTACAGGGTAAGTATCGAGGGCGTCATCAATTTGTACTTTATGTTTGAAGCTAACGGCGTAGAAGCAAACAAAAGCGGTGATACTACCGATTAAAATGGCTGCTAATGGTGTGACAAAGCCTGCGGCGGGAGTAATACCCACTAAACCAGCGACAGCACCTGTAGCTGCACCGACTGCGGTTGGTTTACCCCGCAAAACTTTTTCTAAAATTAACCAAGTTAATGCAGCGGCGGCTGCTGCTGTATTAGTGTTAACAAAGGCGATTGTTGCTAAACTACCTGAAGCAAGGGCGCTACCAGCATTGAAGCCAAACCAGCCAAACCACAACAAGCCAGCACCTAACAAAATGAAGGGAACATTGTGAGGAGGGCTAAGACGATCAGGATAGGTTTTGCGGGGACCAAGGACGATCGCTGCAACTAAAGCAGAAACCCCAGAACTAATATGAACAACTGTACCACCAGCAAAGTCAAGAGCGCCCAAGCCGCCTGCTAAACCAATGAATCCACCTTTCCCCCAAACCATATGGGCTAGAGGAGAATAAACAAAAGTAGACCATAGTAGTACAAATAAACTATAAGCAGTGAAGCTCATTCGTTCGGCGATCGCACCAGAAATTAAAGCTGGGGTGATAATAGCAAACATGGCTTGGTAAATCATGAATGCCAGGTGCGGAATTGTTGGTGCATAAGAAACGAAATCAGCAGGATTTGACCCTTTGAGATAATCAGTTAATTCTGTGCCAACACCATTTAAACCTAGCCATTGTAAACCACCAATAAATGGATTTCCAGGCGAAAAAGCCAGACTATAGCCCCACAGAACCCAAGTTACTCCCACAATCGCCATTGGTACGAAACTCATCATCAACGTATTAAGAACGTTGCGAGAACGTACGAATCCACCATAAAAAAAGGCAAGTCCAGGAGTCATTAGTAATACTAAAGCTGCTGATATCAGCATAAATGCTGTATCAGCAGCAGTTTGAGCGTTAGAAATTGCTGCGTTCACATCACCTGGTGCAGCAACAGCATTGTCTATAAGCGGGCCTGCCAGAAGCATTAGAGCGATCGCCCCAATTATCAAAATATTCTTCAGCACTTGTTTATTGTCCCTTTCCGCCAAAATCTTTTCATTACGTACATTTATTTGAGTAATTTTTAATACGTTTTTCTGTATTAAAAGTTACTCAAATTTAGTCCGTTTTGAGACATTCTTCAAAATATACTTCTTTTAGTAGTTGGCAAATCTTGAATTTTTAGAATTTCATGCATGTTTTGCATAGGTTTTTTGATCACGTAAATACAATAAAAAGAAAGATTAGCGAAGATATAGAACATATTTTGCTATAAATTCAAATTATGCATAATTGACACAAGATAGCTTGATAAAAGCCTGACTTGTAAGTAATACTGGAGGTTTTAGAGTGAACTACCTACACTGACCTTGCGGTACAGTGTAGGCTTCCCAATTCATTGGGGATTGCCTCAACCTTCGTAGATTTTTTACGTCCCGAAGACTTTGGTCTTACATCCCCTCGGTGGGCAGAAGAGCTAGTTCCTAACTC
>NZ_JBHFLM010000055.1:0-24014 GCF_041928655.1 Pelatocladus sp. BLCC-F211
TCAGTTATCAGTTATCAGTTATCAGTTATCAGTTATCAGTTATCAGTTATCAGTTATCAGTTATCAGTTATCAGTTATCAGTTATCAGTTATCAGTTATCAGTTATCAGTTATCAGTTATCAGTTATCAGTTATCAAATTAAACTGGTCAATGTTTACTGTTAACTGTTAACTGATTAGTTGTCCTCCTTGTCCTCCTTGTCCTCCTTGTCCCCTTGTCCCCGATCCCCAACCCCCAACTCCTTCAACTTGGCATTTAAATCTGTCCAATGAACATCTGCTAAACTTGGTAGGACAATGTGAGCAGCACCAACTCGTGCAGCTGGGCCGAGTCCGATTGTCCACATCTGACCAGCTAAAGCTGCTTCTATACCTGCTTCGGCATCTTCCACAACTACACACTGGCTTGGTTCAAATCCTAACTGATTGGCAGCATACAAAAATAAGTCAGGGGCTGGTTTGGGGCGTTGGACACTATAACCGTCAGCGATCGCATCTATACGATTGGCAATACCCAACTTCTCAATTACAGCCTGGGCATTTTTACTAGCTGAACCAAGGGCAATCTTAATTCCTGCTTGCTTTAATTCATCCAGTAAAGTGACAACACCAGGCAATAAATCTTGTGGTGAGATGTTTTCGATGGATTCTACATAATAACGATTCTTACGATCCATCATCTCTTGCAGTTGTGCTTCCGAATACTTTCTATCACCGACTATATGCAGAAGTGATTCCCGACGCGATACACCCCGCAATGCTTCATTAGCCTCACGATTAAAGGGTAAGCCTTCCTCATCTGCCAGTTTTTGCCAAGCAAGATAATGATATTCGGCTGTATCTGTTAATACACCGTCTAAGTCAAAGATAAAGCCTCGGATGTCTGGTGACATAGTAGTTGGTGGTTGTCTGTTGATTGTTGATTGTAAATCTCCATGTCCCCGTGTCTCCCTCTCCCCCGTGTCCCCCATGTCCCCCTTGTCCCCGATCCCCTCTCCTTGATTCTCGTTCCCCAAATCAAACTCATGCCATTTACCACGCCACATCAACTTGAACTTCAGGCGTGTCCATCCAGGGGGTAGGTGAGGATGAGCTATGGGTTCGCTGTCTCCCATTTGAATACCGCCAAAACCTAAAACCACCGCTTGCCAAATACCACCTGCACTCGCTCCATGAATGCCTTCTGACGCATTACCCCGAACATTTTCTAGATCGACTAATGCTGCTTGCATAAATCTTTCGTAGGCTTCTGCTGTTTTGCCTAAGTCTGAAGCGAGGATGGCGTGTATTGCTGGGCCGAGGGAGGAACCATAACTGATATCGGTGCGGGGTGCGTAATAATCCCAGTTAGCTTGCAAAGTCTGGGGGTTGTAAGGAGGTTCCTGTGATTGTCGCATCAGATACAACAGCATCAACACATCGGGTTGCTTGAGTACCTGCCGTTTATTGCCTTCTTCGATACCTAAGATAGCTTGGATAGATTTGGTACGTGGTTCGTAGTCTTCGAGATTGATATCTTGCAGTTGGAAAAATCCCTCGAATTGCTCAATCAGCCCGGTTGACTGATCATAGGGAATCCAAATGTTGGCAATAATATCAGTCCAACGCGATCGCCTACCAGCACGTAGTTGCAATTTATCTTCTAGCTCTGTGGCTTTATCGGGGAAAGTTTTGTGCAGCCACTCATATATATAAAGTGCTTTTTCTAAATGCCATTGTACCAGTCGGTTGGTAAAGGCGTTGTTGTGGACGAATTCATGATATTCATCAGCACCAATTACTTCGCGAATTTCGTACCGTTCGTGTTTGGTGTTATATTCTACCCGGCTACCCCAGAATACGGCAGTATCGAGAATAATCTCAGCGCCGTAGTCCCGCATCCATTCGTCATCGCTGGTAGCTTGCCAATAATACCAGACGGCATAGACCACATCGGTGCTAATATGAATTTCGCGATCGCGACACCAAATCCTAATATCTTCACCGTAAGGATCATTAGGAGGCAACCACCGAGGCGTCACTTCATCGCCACTATCCGCACTTTCCCAGGCATACATTGCCCCTTTATACCCGTAGTGTACTGACTTCCGTCGCGCTCCAGGCAAGGTGTGATAGCGATAAGTTAGTAAATTACGTGCTATTTCTGGTTGAGTGTAAATAAATAAAGGAAGTATAAAAATTTCTGTATCCCAAAAAACATGACCACGATAACCAAACCCCGAAAGTGTTTTCGCTGGGATACTGACTTGATCATTATGGCGTGAAGCAGCGATTAGTAACTGAAAGAGGTTGTAACGCACAGCTAACTGGGCTGTAACATCTCCCTCAATCACAATGTCACTTTTTTGCCAAACTTTTTCCCAAGCTTGGGTATGGGCTATAACCAGGAGCGAGTATTCAGGTAATTGGGCAAGTTTTTCACACGCAGAGGTGACTGGGTTTTCTACATGTATTGAAGTAAAAACAGTCACTAACTTGTCTACCGTCACGGTTTGTCCTGGGGAAGTGAGGAAGGATGTGAGCAAGGTAGGATAACCGGGTGGACTTGTGACTTGCAGCGAAGCCTCTGCACCTGAGATTTTGATACCAGTAGCTATACCCAATTGAATACGAGAGGAGCGAGTACGAAGGTTTAACCATACTCCTGCTTCTGTCTTTCCTTGATCCAATAATTCCCAGTGGTTGAAACCCTGATTTTCTGGGTAGCCGTTAATACTAGCTTGAATTTCGATCGCTCCAGCAAAATCAACTGGGGTGAGTTGACAACGCAGCACTAGAACGTGTTCATCTGCAAGACTGGCGAACCTTTCAAAGTGGATGTCAATTGTCTGATTGTTGGGACTGCGCCAACGCACGCTACGGCTGAGAATACCTTGGCGTAAGTCTAACTTGCGTTCATAACTTAATATTTCACCTTTTTCCAAACGAAAGCGATCGCCATTAATGGTAATTGTAAATGGCAACCAGTCTGGACAGTTAGCAAGTTCGGTATAGACAATCGGAACTTCATCGTAAACACCGTGGATAAAGGTAGCTGGTGAGGCTTGAGAATAACCTTCTTCAAAGCTACCCCGTGTTCCCAAATAACCATTTCCGATGGTAAAAACTGTTTCTCGGTAGCGAAACTGTTCGGGTTCAAACTGAGTTTCCCTGACAGTCCAATCTGTGTAGGTGAGATGCTGATAATGTCCTGTTGTATCCATCGTTGTTGCTGTTACTTAGGGGATTGGGGATCGGGGATTCTCCAGAGGAGACGCTACGCGAACGGGGATCAGGGATCGGGGATTGGGGATTGGGGACAAGGGAAGGGGGACAACTTCTCAGTTATCAGTTAAAAGTTAACAGTTACCAGTTTAATTTGATCACTGATAACTGATAACTGATAACTGATTCATGCCCAGTCCCTACCTTTGCATATGCTCTTCTAGGATTTTTTCAGTTCTGGGTTTAAAGACCAGATGGTATAAAGTATCCACGTAGCGTAGTAATGCTTCGCGGTTTTCTTTATTTACAAAGTCCCAGAATCTATAAATTTTAGCTAGTAATAGTAACTGTTTGGTATGCATTTGCCAATTGTATTTGTTGCGTACTCGCTGGATGACCCGTTCGGAAATTTCGTACCAATGTTCAGGGTTGGTATTGCACTCATCAAGAAATTGCAGAATTTGATTTGCAGTACCTTCTAAGTCTGTTGGGTTGATATGAAATTTACACTCTCCATCATTAATTAATTCTGCTGCACCACCAAATTGAGTAGCAAATGTTGGTAAACCAGAACTCATTGCTTCTAGGATTGGTCTTCCAAAGGCTTCAAAACTGGCAAAATGGACAAAAATACCCTGACGATCTGCGATCGCTCGATAAATTTCGCCGAGTTCAGGTTTGGGAAGACGGATTCCCACCCAACGAATTTGACTATGAAGATTGTACTGATTAATCAAGTTGTGGATTTTTTCCAGTTCTGCTGCTTCTTCTGAGTTTGTCGCTTCAGATAAATGCAATTTATTGGTAACGAGAATTAGGTTGCATTGTTTCTGCAATTCCTGACTTCGACCAAAGCATTCTACCAAACCAGAGAGATTCTTAACTGAGGTAATATGAGCGATCGCACAAATTGGTCGTTTGTTGGGGTTCTCTAAATGACCAAAAATGTGATCATCTGAACAACCAAAAATGTGATCATCTGAACTATCAAACAGTAAATCGTTAATCTTTTGCATCAGATTGTCGTCACGCTTGTCTTTTTGGTTGTAGGGGAAAAAGATATTCTCGTCTACTCCCGGCGGAACGAAATTAAACTTGGAACTTAACAAATTAATGCCATCAACTACATGATAAAGTTCAGGCATGGAAAACATTTTATATGACTCGTACTGACCAAGAGAATCTGGTGTGCCAACAATTTCTTGATAGGAGGAAGTCAGAATAAAGTCCGCAGCATTCATGCTGATCAGGTCGGCGGTAAATTGGGCTGAAAAGTGATACTGTTCTTCTAAATCTTGCCAGTAAAGGTTACTAAATAAATGTTTCGGTTTTTCTAAAGAATGGGCAATATTGCATTGAGTTACTTTCAAGCTACGTGCTAGTAGAAAAGCCACTAAATTACCATCACTGTAGTTACCAATAATTAAATCTGGGCTTCCACCTAGTTGAGCTAAAAGTTGTTTTTCGGCATCAATAGCAAATGTTTCTAGGTATGGCCAAATATCATATTTAGAAATCCAGTTTTGGGTGACTTGCGGGTTAAATTCCCGAAAAGGAACGCGTAAAATCCAAGCGTTTTCGGTTCTCTCTATTTTTTCTAAGCGGAGGTTACACTGGGTTCCTTCACAGTTGGGAATGAGGCGAGTGAGAATAACTACTTGGGGTTGAATACCTAGTGAATCGAGTCCTGCTAGTTTAATTTCTGATCGGAGTTTATTTTCTAAACTCTGAGCTTGTTCTAGCACATAGACAACTTGACCCAAAGTTTCGGGTCTACCTACAGCATCGTCTTGAGTGATCCAACCGTGGATGGAAACGAGGACGACGCGAAAAACTGCGGGAACACGATCAACAAAGGCTTCAAGGATGGCTGGTTCTGGAGTTTCAATCAGTCGATCAAATAGTTCTAGAGTTTCACGTACTCGCGATGCGGTGTTACCCCAACCGGGTTCTAAGCCGAGGGTTTGTAGTTGTTCGCTAAACTTTTCGTAGGGTTCTTCAGGTGGTCGTTCACCGATGATTTTGATGGCTTGTTTGATTTGTTTGTATAGTTGTAAACCTGTTTTGATGCGATCGCCAATCAGTAATTGTTTATGATCATATTCGAGTCGGTGTAAGGCATCAAATAATACATCTAACCAATAACTGCGATCGCTCAACACCTGACTACACAGATAACGGTTCAGGAATGCTAGACCTTGACCAATGTTTCTGGGGTCATCGATAGAGGGAATACCTCTATCAAAGGGATGAAAGTTGATTTCGAGAATTTGAGACTGGTAGCGGTTGACAAAGCGATCGCGCACATCAAGCAATACTTGTGGTGTTTGTAGATCGAAGTTACTCGTATCTGCTGATAACAATCGCCAAACTTCTTGACTACCTATTCTGGGTCGCAACAGCAACCAAATATCATCTTCTTCCAAGATGATTTCATGAGTATAGTGAATTAGTGTTCCTAAGGAAGAAGAATGAAAAAAGTAGGCAGGCTTTTGGTATTGGTGACAGTACTCAGCAAAAGCGTGCAAAATCTCATTTCTCAGGAAGTAACGCTTACCCGAAGCGCTTAAGTCAGAGATTAATTGACGTAGGATCGTTTTTTCGTCACTACTTAAAACAGTTTGAATTAGTTCATACATGGCAAATTCCTGCACTCGATCTTGCCTATAATCTCATTATTTCTCCTCGACAAATTTCAAGGGGCAGGCTTCAAAATCTGCATCTATGTTTCTAACTTAGCGCATTATTTGTCTCAAATTCGTCAATAGCCAAAAATTACTGCATCAGGAGTAAGTAAGACAGCGCAAATAACAAAAGGTTTGTAGTAAGGACTAAAGTCCTTACTAGAGGACTTTAGTCCTTACTACGAACTGACTTCAATAGTTTTACGTTACTTAACATAGTTTAATTTATTCTCATCGACTTAATTATCTCTGAAATCAGAACGACTCAGGATACGAAAAGTCAGAAACAAGACTAGTATTTTATTTGACAATTTTATTTAGAGAAATCTAATTTTTAATTGTTGATTTTTAATTATTTGAACCTTTTATACCTTGGATGATGTCAACGCTAAGGTTTTTATTTTTACTTAATTACTGATAATACTCTAGGAATAACAAAATTTATGACAACTAAATTAATACTTGATTAAATCAGTATTTATAAATACGGTTTTATATTGATATTGTACTAAAATAGAGTTAAAAATCATCTATTAATATCAGGCACTATCTAATACGACTGCATTGCGAATACATGTAGAGTTTGGATAAACACAATGAATAGAATTGTTTTTGCTGTTTTGGTTATTGCCGCAACGGTGACTGGCTTATCTAGCAAGGTTCAAGCTCAATCAACCATTTCGAGTCAACAGCAATATACTTTGTCTGGTGATTCACTCAGTGGAATTAATGATAGAACAGCTGAGAATGACTTTACAATATTTTTTGATCAAACACAAAATTTAGGTGGCACAAATGACAATAATACTGGAAAAAATGGACTAGTCCCTGAGCAAGGTCTTCGACAAGAAATAAATAATCCTGTGCAATTGCGGAGAATTCTTAAACCACAATCACAAACAATCACTCCAGAACTGACCTTAGAACCTGCCCAGTCTAATATTAACGGTAACGACGGACTACAGTTACAGGTAGGTGTCTCCGATAGATAAGTTGCTGCAAAAACACAATGAATCATCAGGAATTCACATTGGACGTGATTGCTGATTTTTGAAGACTAACTTTTTAACCTAGAAAACTTAAAGTGAATATCAATAAAAAGTAGAGGTGATAAAAATGACGGCAATTATTATCTTTTCTATATTGTGCTTTCTTTGGATTATTGGCTTTACGCTTTTGGCAGAGTTTTTCTTTTACGAAGAAGAACAAATGTTCTAGTAGTATTCAATGTTAGTGTTCGCTATAAGTAGTGTCACAAGAGGTATTTGTAACACGGATGTACTGATTTAGTATCTGTTTATCCCTATAACCGTGCTACCTGTGTCGCACCGTGAGGAGAGAAAGCTTCACTAATAGTGTAAGCAGCAGTAGCAAAAAGAGATTTTCCCTCCCCCCTCTTTTTGCTCTGTATCTCTCCTCACTTACCCGTTTAAGCATGTGATGTCTTTATTTAGCTTGGCTTAGTACGCACCTGTTTTTTGCAGAACAACCTTCACAGTTTGTAGTAAAATTTTCATGTCTAATAATAAAGACCAGTTCTCTATGTAGTTAATATCTAATTTCACTGCATCTTCAAAGTTATCTATATCAGAGCGTCCAGAAACTTGCCATAATCCAGTAATACCAGGTAGAACTTCTTGTCTAATAAAATGCTTGGTTGTGAACTTCTCTACATCTCTAATAGGTAAAGGACGAGGCCCGACAAGAGTCATTTCTCCCAGAAAAACATTGAAAAGTTGTGGTAATTCGTCTAGGCTATAACGGCGTAAGAATTTACCAACCCGTGTGACGCGAGGGTCGTCTTTCATTTTGAAGAGAACACCATCTTTTATTTCATTTTTAGCTTCTAAATTTGCTTGTAACTTCTCTGCATTGATAACCATTGTGCGAAATTTCCAAATTTTAAACTTGCGACTATGTAAACCAATGCGTTCTTGTCTAAAGAAGACTGGACCAGGAGAATCTAACTTAATTAATATTGCAATTGACACATAAATCGGAAAAAGCAGTAAGAGCAAAATCACAGAACAACAAAGATCAAAACACCGTTTTATCCAAAAATCACTACCTGCAATAATTGGTGCTGGAATTGTCATACAAGGAACTTCACCAATCATCCAAAAAATAGATTTAGCAGGGCGAATTTCGCTTTCGGTTGGTAGAATTCGCAAAGTAATACCAGCTGTCTGAAAGTTCCAGCAAACGTATAGACGATTTTTAATCGCATTCCAAGAAACAAAAGCTTCTACTATTCCTTGCTGACGCAGGTATTCAAAAGTTGACTCTCGATTAGATAAATCTAAACATCTAGAGTCAGCAATCCCTTGAATTGTATAGCAATTTTCCTTTTCTATAATCTTGATATGATTTTCTTTGTCTTCTCTCTCTGTAATTAAGAATATGGGATGACGAATTGCTCCTTTTGTACGTAATAACTTAGTAGCCACATCAAATAAATAGCGGCCTATACAGATAAAGATCAGAGATGACAACCAAAAAATCAAAAAAGTTGATCGCGAAACGTAGTGATTTGGTTCGTAAAGAAAAGCAATGAATAAAAGTAATACCTGTGATAGAGAAACGGCTTTGATAATTCCAGGATAGTTGCGACGGTGAATCCCGGCTTTGTATAGACCTTTTGTGGCAATTATGCCTATTTCTAAAGCCAGAGTGAGTATTACAAAAGGAGCTTTTTGTGTCCAAGGAGAATCTAAAGGGGTTCCATACAGTATGGCTATGCTCCAAGCTAGGATTAGGGCAGTAGTATCAAGAAAAATTAGTGTTATCACCCGCAATAATTTAATTGCTAACCCTCTCTGTATTCTCGTACCTTTTGCAGAGCGTAAATCTGGTTTGAAACTAACTACTGGTAATAAAGATTTAGTAGTCATAGCTGCTGTTCCTCGTTACTAATTGATTAGAACACTTCGTATTGAATTGATAATCCAGTACTTGTCTCTTAAAAATCATTTATATTTTTATAAGTCACTAAATATAATGTAAAAATAACTTTAATTAATATAATTAATATAATTAATAGTAATGAGTATTTTGGAAAATTGAATATTTTCCAATAAAAAATAAATGCTGTTTACCATGGAAATACTCCCTATTTTTCTAAGAAAATAAACTAGGAAGCTTATTATTAATTGCACTCTTGTGTTGAATCTAAATCTTTTTCGGAAAATAGGATTTAACGTTTCGGCGCTCGATCAAAAGCCCTAGCTATTGCATTCCATGCCAATTTAGGTTTGAGATTTGAGTCAAATGGCAAAGGACGTACTGCTAAACCATCTGAACGGGGAGCATACTTTGAAATCCAGCTGTCGCGATCGCTCAGTCCCCAAGTCAAGACTGCAATCACAGCTTTTTCGTCTAGCACTACTGAAAGATAGTCTTCATAAGTAGCAGCAACTACGCGATCGCGAAGCTTTAAATCTTTGGGTAAGTTTTTATCTCTTACGTCTAGTTCAGTAACTAGAATTTTTAAACCGAGGCTTGCAACATCAGCTAAGAATTTCCGTAGTTTTTTAGGATTAAAACGGTTTTCGTGACCCCACAGATGTGATTGAATACCGAAAGCATGAATTGGCGTTCCTCTAGACTTCAAGCGCTCTAACAGTTTCAGAATTGCACTTCTTGTTGCCTCGTGTTCAGGAATGTCATATTCTAGTTCAGTATCGTTATAGACGAGTAGGGCTTTTGGATCTTTCTCGGCAGCGACCCGAAATGCAAGCTCTATGTAATCTGGGCCGAGAAACTTTAGCCAAGGTGAGTTTCGCAAGCCGTCAGAGCGTTTGTCACCTGGTTTTGTTGCTTCATTAACCACATCCCAAGAGTGGACTTGACCAGCATAATGTTTTGTAACAGTTGCAATGTGTTCTACCAAAAATTTTTCTGCATTCTGGCGGTTAACAACTCCCTTAAACCACGGGGGTAAAGCTTCATGCCAGACTAAAGTATGTCCCCGAAAAAGCATTCCATGAGTACGAGCAAACTTAGCTAACCAATCACCAGCAGTAAAATCAAATCTATTGGGAGTGGGGCGCAAAAAATTCCACTTGAGTTCCCATTCTGGGACTAAAATGCCACATTGTTGAGCAAAACTTGCTGCTAATTTTGGATTTGATTGCAAAAGATCCCGTCTGATTGCTGCTCCATAAATGATTCCTTTCGTTGCAGCACGCTTCTTTAAAGGGGTATAGGCTGCTACTTTAAAGTTTCTTTTTGAGTTATCGAGCGATTCGATTTGCTGACTTTCATATCCAGCCTTCGCTGTTGCGATCGCTCCTATGCTTGTTAGAGTACCTAAACTTAACCATAGGGCTTGTCGCCTAGTGACTAATTTTCTATTAGGCATTAAGAATCTCCCGTAACAATAGCCTAGCTACGAACCAAGGTTCTACTAAATAACGTCTCCAGAGTCTTTTCGGTTCACTTAGTAAGCGATATAACCATTCCAAGCCCATTTTCCCCATCCAGCGGGGCGGAGTTGGAATGGCTCCGGCGACATAATCCATACAAGCTCCAGCAGTCAAAATAGCATTAGTATCGATCTCCTCTAGATTGTCTAAAATCCAATATTCTTGACGTGGCATACCCATTCCTACCATCAAGACATGGGGTTGATAAGCTTTAATTGCAGCCAATGTATCCAGGTTTTGTTGACTTCCTTGACTTATGTTTATGTAGCCGTGATTGACAGCAATCTGTAAACCTGGAAACTTCTCGCGTAAAATCTCAGCTCCCCGTTCTGCAACCCCTGGCTTAGATCCTAAATAAAACACACGCCAGTTTTTATTAGCTGCTTCCGCCATTAGAGGCCATACCCAGTCTGCATAGGTAACTCTTTGCTCTCGCTTTAGTGGAAAACCCAGCAACTTTCCCAGGAACACTAAAGGCATACCATCAATGTGTGCATAATTAGCCTTACTATAGAAGGTTTGCATTTTCAAATCGTGATGGTAAATATAAAGGCTGTGCAAGTTGTGATTGGCAATAATCCATTTGTTGTTTTGTTGGATAGATTCTGTAATTAATGAATTCAGTTCAGGAATAGACAGTGCATCCAGTTTTATTCCAAAAAATTTGTAGGGTGATTGCTTCATTGTTACCTCTATCAATATTTGCTCAATATCTAAATTAACAGTACCTTGAAATTAATTTTTTTTAGGGTTATTCATAAAAAGTGGTTAATTGTTAATACAATTAACCACTTTCTACTGATAAATATAACGAGTAATTAAATACTTTATAGCAAATAGCGAAATTTACATCATTTTTTGAAAATATTCTTCGGAAAGTGCTGCCAAAAATTAGTGAAAAATCCTTGTGTGGATAACCACTCTTTCCATAGCTGACGACACTCATACTGAAAATCTACAAATTCTTGAGCTGAAAGATTGTTGTGAAATTCAATAACTCTTTGTGAAATTTGGGGTAAATCTTTACTGTCTATCCAAACACAATACTTTTTCCAGTCAATTTTGAAGTCATAGGGTAAGATACATTCTGTATCAATAAAAATTGGAATGCGTCCACAGCATAGGGTTTCAAAGAGCCTTATGGAAAAATTTCCTCGACCACGGCAGCAGATTATATAATCGCTTTCAACAATATTGCGTAAATATTCCAGACGTAATTTTAGCTTTTGCTGTAGGTCATTGGCTTCAAAGAATGCCATGTTTTCTCTAACTACAAAGTTTGTTTCAATGTCTGGACTTTTGCTGAGATACTCCATAGCCTCCATTCGTAAGCTATGTCCTCTATATGGTAAAAAGGATGCTCCACCATTTTTCAGTGTCCCAATCTTATGGATAATTTCTTTCAGCTTGATTTTCCAAGGAGTTTTGTAAGCATAACCATTAAACCCAACGACGGGTTTTGCTCTTTTTTGGCGAATGGGAAGCTCGTTTTCATGATAGTACTCAATCAAGTCTTCATAAACTGCATTCATGGCGAAATCACGAGGTTTTCTTTGAGAAGCTAATAGTGATTGACGGAATACAAAGGCGTCTTTAATAGGTATTTTTTCATGTGAACAATCGCTACTAAAAAAGACAACCAATGGCTTTTGTGCTTGCTTCACCATTTCCGCAAACTTAATCCCCAAACACATTGCTGAGTTATTAATTTTGGCAGTCCATGTATTTCCTCTAACATCTAACCAGTCAAAAGGTAAAATTGCAAAATCTGCTTCTTCTAGTGAAGTTATTTCAAACAAAGAGTGACTAATGTTTGCATAATGAATTATAGACTTCGACCAAGGAGCGACATCATTTTCTGAAGGAGAAGACCAAAATGGTTGAAGTATGGTGACAGGGCGTGAAGATTCGGGCAGGTAATGCAAATCTGAGAATATCTTCAGCTTCATAAATGCTTCTGTTTTTTTAATCGAGCGGTAATTGTCAAATTCATGGAAAATTTATTAGATAGTGGAAACTTCTACCGAAAAGCTAAAAATGTTGCCAAAAGTTGCTAAAAAATCCTTCATAAGATAACCAATCTTTCCACACCTGGCGGCACTCATGTTGCAGTTCTACAAATTGCTGAGGTGAAAGATTATTGTGGAACTCTGCTACTTTTTCAGCAATTTGGAGCAAGTCTTTGCTATCTACCCAAACACAATATTTTTTCCAGTCGATTTTGAAGTCATAAGGTATGACACAATCAGTATCAACAAAAATGGGAATACGTCCACAACACAATGTTTCATAAAATCTCAGAGAAAAGTTTCCTCGACCACGACAGCAAAGAATATAGTCACTGTCAACCATATTTTGCACGTATTCGAGGCGTACTTTTAGTTTTTCTTCAGGTTCTTTTGCTTCAAAGAACGCCATGTTGTCGCGAATTTTAAAATTAGTCTCAACTAAAGAATTTTTGCTCAGATACTTCAAAGCTTGATTTCGTAAACGATGTCCTTCATAGGGGGGAAAAGTTTCTCCTCCACTTGCTAGCATTGCTCCTTGACGCATTAAATCCTTAAGCTTAATTGAGAAATTGCCTTGATCGGCACAACCATCAAATCCTACAACAGGTTTTTCTGGTTTCTGGCGTATGGTAAGTTTGTTTTCTTGGTAGTGTTCTAATAAGTCTTCGTATAATGCAGTCATGGCAAATTCACGAGACTGCCTCCTAGAGCCTATAAGCGATTGACGAAAAATGAAAGCGTCTTGAATGGGAATATATTCATGGGAGCGATCGCCACAATAAAAAATAATAATTGGTTTTCCAGCTTGTTTAACCATTTGGACAAATTCAATAGCTAAAGCATATGCTGATTTATTTGTCCTAGCCGTCCATGTATTACCTGAAACCTCTAACCAATCAAAAGGTAAAACAGCAAAATCTGCTTCTTTTAACGAAGTAAGTTCAAACAAAGAGTGACTTACTTTTGTATAATTAGCAATTAATTTATCCCAAGGAGGAATATAATAACCTCTACTTTCTAAGTGAAAATTTTCTGTATATTCTGGCCAGAAAGGTTGGATAATAGTAGCTGGATAGACTCCTTTAGGAAGATATCGCGGGTCTGAAAATATTTTGATTTTCATCCTCTTTTGTTATGAATTTTAGAGTTTTTGCAGAACCAGAAGCTCTATTTTAAAACTCTTGATATCTCTCTGTATAAAATTTACATAATCTTATTAAGCGACCAGCTTTTTATTTTGCTAAGGTAAATTTATACTCACGTTTTTTCCAGAATCTCAGCAACTGTTTTTGCTCTTGCCAACCACGAATATTTTTCTTTGATGAGATTATATGCTGTTTCTATAAGTGGCTGATATTTCTCCAAGTTAGAGACTGCATCTAGTATTGCATCGGCTACCTCTACTGTCGAGTATCCTGTAACAATAAGATGCTTTTGGTTACGGAATTCTTCTAATCCTCTCAAACCTTCTGGAGTTGATACAACTAATTTTTTGCTAGCAAAATAATCTAATGCTTTATTGCGAGCTCCACCTGCAACAGCTTGCTTGGGAAATGGTAGCAATCCTATATCTGCATACTTAATATAATTAACAAAATCTTTTCGCTCTGCTAAAAAACCAACAAAAGTAATATTTGCTGGTAATGGTTGGTCAACATCACTGACATCACGACCAATCACAACGAAGTGAACCTTTTGGTCATGAGATTCCAGGTGTTTGGCAACTTCAATAGCCATAGATACAGACATATCGTTACTCGGAAATTGAAAAGTTTTAGGAGCAACAACAACAACTATCTTGGCTGGTCGCATTTCTTGGTATGGATCTGTAGCATTAGAAAATTGTTCATTCAATAAATCTTCTGCAACTCCATTACCTATACAGTAAATATTGTCTGGTTTCCTACCATACCATTGCCCGATAAGTTTGGGAGTTGATTCACCTGCCGCAATAATAGGATTACCAGAGAATATCAGCACTCCCTGAGCAATATATGTCTTAATTAATTGCAGAAATTCCTTATAAGGATTGACAACAGAAGATAAGCGACTCCAGTATTCATAGGCAGAAAAAGTATGAAAATCCAAAACAAGAGAGCAATTTTTTGGTTTAGTAGTTGTCAATGCAATCAAAGACGCTATTCCAGGTAGGGTTTCTTGTGCATACACAATATCAGGGCGAAATTCTTCTATACATTTTTTAATTGTCTTGATATAAGAAAATAGATTTCTTGAGCCAATAGATACAGAAGGTGCATAGTTTACTGCCGAACAATTTAAGCCAACCTGACAAATTTCAAAATATTTCATCAGATATTGTCCGAGGTAAAATGGTCTTGTAAAGGCACCAAAAGGTTGACTGGAATCAAGTGTGGATACAAGTAGTAAACGTTTACCTATTTTACACATTTCCTTAATTTTTCTAATATAATTTATTTTTTCTAATTTTAATTATTTAAATTTTAGATTAACTACTCATAGTATTGCTGATTTTTGCAAAATTTTATTGAAGAATTGGGCAACATGGTGACTTTGATATTCAAAAGCATAGCTTATATGGATTTTTTCCAAATTTCGACGGAGTAAAGCCAGCATCTGTTTATTGTGAAGAGATTTAGCCAAGTTATCAATATCAGAAAAAGTAAAGCCAAAAGGAGTGCCTTTCCAGTGTTCTTCAACAAATTTACTAGTTTTAGTTACTGCCAATGGAGTAGTAGAGGTTAAGGCATAGGCAAAACGAGTAGATAGACCTGAAGAAACCCAACGACGAATCGTACTGTTATACTCGTTGTACATCACTAAATGAGCATCGAATTGAGAAATATATTGAGCAAATCTACCTGTAAATATATCCTCATTAGAAAAATCTGGATAAAGATGGAGATTAGAAATATTCCTTGTATTTCCTTGAGGGTGTATGAAAATATGAACATTGCACTTGGCTAATTGTTTAAAAAACTTACCTAAAGCATCTCGATGTTGATTTTGAAGAAAGTTATTATTCCAGAGTTCCCTGCTGTTTCCAGTAAAAATGATATGGGGATTGCCATCAAAACGTTCAAGTTTTGGCACAGTATAATCCTGAATATTATTAGAAGAGAAAGCTTTTTTAAAGAATGGTGCTACCATGACTAAGTAAGGTTTATTCGCTGCTGTTGGAATTTTTTTCAGGAACAGATGCCTCTGAGTTTCTGAATAAAAAATATAACCATCAATTAGTGGATTAGCATTCTGATAACGCCAATTGAGACGGAACTCGGTGAATTCATTCAAGGCACTAGGATAAGAATTAATTCGATGGATAACCTTAGCGATCGTGTAAATTCTTTTCACTCTTAGTAGAGGTTTTAAAATTAATGCACCTTCCCAGGAGAATAAAGCATCAGGTAATCCACCAAGGCATTTCTCTACCTCTTGTTGCTTCTCTAAGGGAAAATCGTCCCATATGTTAATTATAGGAATCTTATTTTCCTCTTTAAATCCCCAATTTTCAAGTTCACTCTGGGTTGCTGGAGACTTTCTCCAGTCTAAAACTGCAACGTTGTAGCCTAAACTTTTTAGACCATATATCCAATTTGTACAAGTAGGATTTGCAAGAGAAGCTATGATAAGAACTCTTGGATGAGACATTTGTTTTTTTACTGGAATAGTTAGAAATTAGCGTTAAGATTCAACACTTCTGCCAAGGATATAGATGTCATTATTGAATTAGCAACTAAATATAATTAAGATTTTTAACTATTAAAATTCATCTCTTATTAGGTCTTTTGTTGAACCTCCTCACAAAAAGCAGGGGATGCACTTAAATCTCTATAACCAATAACTGCGCGTAAATATGGTAAGAACCAATAAATAAACCAAAATGGACCAGAATGTCGTTTGGTAAAAATAGTCCATGCTTTAATCGGATAACCCTTAGTTTGCAATAGTTTTCTTAAACGCTGATGAACCGGAAGCTTGGTATCTACCCAACTACCGCTCACAGAATTTTTAGAGCAAGTACCTATATACCCAGGTGCTATCCATACGGAACATCCCAACTTCCTTGCTCTGAGTCCATAATCTATATCTCCCAATGTATGGATGAAAGCAGAATCCAAATTACCTACTTTTTGGGCAACAGAATTAGGAATGAGTACACAATTGCCATACATCGTATCGCACTCTTGAAGTTCCCCAGTTGGTTCTACAAACTCATACTTGTTTGAGTACCAGCGCTTTGAGCGCATAGCACCTCCATAAGTTGCTTTACCTGTCAAAGGATCTCGAGTTGAGCCAACAATTATGGAATCAGGATGACCTTGTTGTGTAAGCTCATAATGATTGCTAAGTAGCTTAGTTAGAGCATTCGGATCTAGTAAAGTGTCATCATTCAGCCAAAGGTAGTAGTCATAACCCTCTTTAAGAGCAGCAGCAAATGCTAATCGCATTCCACCTACCCAAAAGAGATTTCCATTTCCCTTAAGAATTTTTACTTTTGGATACTTTTGTTTGACTGCATTTGAGGTGCCATCTGAGCTACCATCATCAACCAGATAAACGTCAAAACTTATATCTTGTTGCTCCAGTTTTTGCAAACATGCCAAAGTTGTGTCTCGCCTGTTGTAACAGGTTATCAACACAGCCAATTTTGTATCTTCTTTTGCTTTTTGCATATGTATTATTTCTTTCTATATTTTCAAAATCCAAAAAGAATGCCAGCTAAATTACTAATTATGCTTGATTCAAAGAACTAATGAACTGAGAACGCTTGATTTGCTTGTACTCAACTGCTGATGAATAGGCTACAGATACATAAATAATCCAAAATATACTATTAGTTGACATAATTGTAATTACTTCACTACTATTAACAAGTATATTAATTCCCAAAAACATAAACATCCAAAAGCTTTCTATTTTTCTAGTCATAAACAGGATATTGACTACCCTATATATTACTTTCAACATATCAAATATAAAAAGTGATAACCCCACAAAACCAAGTTGAACAAATAAGTCAATAAAACCATTATGAGCTTGAAAAGGAGTTTTCGGGTCTATCTTTTCATACCATAACCACGTATTACGGATAACTTCATAAGAAGCATCAGTTGTCCAGAATGCATTATAACCGTAACCTAAAAAAGGACGTTTTAAACCTTGTTCTATAGTTAATATCCACAGTGGAGTACGTCCATTAAATTCAATATCTTTACCTAATAAATTAACTACTATTGAATCTAGATTTACTAAAATCAAAGTAGCTACGATAGTTAATATAAATACTGCTATTAAGAGAATAAAAAATCTATTTTTCCTTTGTTTGACAATCATGTAAATCGGAAAAGCAAAGAGAGGATAAAGGAAAATTATTAAGCCTGTTTTACTGGTAGACAGTAGAATCAGAATTAAGGAAAATAACATTAAAATCATACCAATCCAGCGATTAGAGCGTTTGTCTAATATCTGAATCAGAAAAATTGAAGCTATGAAACCCATGAAGCGGCCCATATGTTGCTTGTGAGCATAAATCCCTCGCCAAGATACAACACCATTGATGAGATGAGTGCCAATAGAAGGTGCAGCAAAACCAACAATTAAACAGAAAAATATAGATAAACCGCCTACCCAAGCCAACAAATTTATCTGTTCTCTTGGTGTGTATCGCGAAGCCAAATATATACCAAATAAAGTTGAACGTACTAAAGCTCTGACTTGTTCGATTGTATCAGCAGGGCTTTGAGACCAAACAACTGAAAATACACCAACTGCAACCA
Organism: Pelatocladus sp. BLCC-F211; assembly: GCF_041928655.1. Taxonomy (NCBI): domain Bacteria; kingdom Bacillati; phylum Cyanobacteriota; class Cyanophyceae; order Nostocales; family Hapalosiphonaceae; genus Pelatocladus; species Pelatocladus sp. BLCC-F211. The sequence goes on from NZ_JBHFLM010000055.1 coordinate 18,080, forward strand.
AGCATATGAGAGTTTTGTCTGTGGTAGCAACATATGCAATACGCTTCCACTGGACAGAAACTAAAAGAATTACAATTCCATAACTAAGGATATTTGTAATAGTCCTGACTGCATCAGGTAATACTACTGTTTCCGCAAAGAAAAGCAAGAATATCACGCTTGCTACTTCCAGCTTTAATAATAGAGAAGTCAATAATTTATTGTTCAATGTATAATCTCCGACTGTTGTCGCTAGATTGCACCCAGGTAATTAAATTGGAATAGCTATGATTCACTATTTGTGGAATATATTTATAAACTGAAATAAGAATTTCTTGATTGATTGTGATGTTTAATTATTATATTCAATTTTCTTTCATGATTTTCTTCTTAATAAGCGTCTTTATCGTTGTCAATAAGTTGCCATAATTAAAGAAGGTTTTTTGCATGAATCTGTCAGATTTTAAATCACGAATTATATATGGCGGATGCTTGAGAGGGAAACTAATTGTCTCTGTGGGCATATTAGCATAAGTATTAACAAAGCTTCCCTTTGTATGTTTTGTATGAGTCGCATTCTCGCCAAAACCAATATTAGAAATCAAATTCTGATTTGGGACAATACTTAGTTGGTTCTCAAGCCAACAATTAAAAGTCCATTGATAATCCCAGACGGTATTGATACGTCTATCGTATGTATCCTGAAAAATTTGCTGCCAAAATTTGACAGATTTAGAGTCTATAAGTATATCATCTAAAAATTGACTTTCTTTAATTTCTGGCCAGAGTTTCATGTCAAAATCAAAGTTTTGCCATGCTCGTCTCCAAGTCGCCCAACCCCAGCAGCGATTATAAATAGAGAAATAATAGCTATAGTCTGTTCTTCTTCGCCCCAATTGTACATTTTGACCGATAATTGTACCAATTCTTTGATCGTATCTATATCTCTCAAGCAAAGCTTCACAAAATTGGAAAAATGTGGGGTGAGGTAAACAATCATCTTCTAAAATTATTGCCTCTTCAACTTGATTAAATACCCAATCTAAACCACTAGGCAGACGTTCTGCACAGCCGAGATTAGTATCGGAATAATTTTTGAAGACTTCACATTCCCAATCAACACGGTTAATAATTGCACGAGTAGCTTCGCATTTTTCTGGTTCATCAGCGCGGTTTTTTCGGGGACCATCTGCGATGACAAATAGTTTCGCTGGTTTGGCTTGGCGGATTGCTTCAAACACACGTTCGGTTGTATGTGGACGCTTGAAGATAATAAAAGCTACTGGAGTTCTCAAACGAAAATCAGACATTCAACCCTACCATTTCAAGATTAATTGGAGAAAATATATTTTCATTTTATAAATTGAAATTTAGGTGTATTTAGAATTTATTTAATTCAATTTTAAAAATGTAAACTTTGTAAACTTTTATGATTAAAAATTATTTGTTGACCAAAATCTTGGTAGATTTAAATAATCGACTTAATAAGCCAGGGAAGAAAAGTGCTTTTGTTTGTTGAATAAATAATTTTCTTGTTTTTGGCAATAACAAATATGAAAGATATGAGGCAATGCATTGAGCCACCAGTGAAGAAATTGCTGCTCCGACACCTCCATAACTTTTAATGAAGAAATAGTTCAAAATTACATTTATGATTGCACCATTAGCAGTTGCTATAAATGCAAATCGCATTAAATTTTCTGCTGTCGTCCATAAACTGCTTACCAAGCCCAAGGAGACAAATAATCCAGTCCAGATATGGATGATAAGTATGGTGCCAGCCTCTGCATATTCATTGCCATACATCAAATTGATAATTTGATGAGATAGTAATGAGACGATTACACTAACTGCATAAGAAAGAATTGCGAGGAAATCCAGAACTTTCTGTATTTGCTCATAGTATGACTGTTGACTTACTTGTCTAGCTTTCACAATTGATGGGAAGACTGAATTGGCGATCGCCATGGGAATAACATACCAAAGTTCTGAGATTTTGACTGCTGCTGAATAAACTCCTACTTCTGCATCACCAGTTATTTGTCCGATCATTAACTGATCCGTTCGCATGTAAATCATAATTACAAAACTCGAAAGAATCAACGGCCAGCTATCTTTGAGTAACTCTTTTGCAGACTTCCAGCTAAACTGCCATGCTTGTATCAAATAACCTTTAATATGGTATGCGACTATAAGTCCTAAAGCACTCAGAGCAGTTTCCGCAGAATAAGCCCAAGCAAACAGAATTAATGGGGCTTGTATTTGGATCAATACAACCCGCATCGAACTAGCTAAGACTAAGCCTATATTTTTAAACCAAACTGTATATTTTGACTGAACTTGTGATTGGAACCAAAAATCAATGACGTAGTAAGATTCAAAAAACATTCCCACAGTAATGATTCCCACTAGCTGCTGAGTAAGAACCTCACCGGGGCGAATCAGGATAATTGCTGCAACTGACGCAATGATCACACCTACTTGAGCAAACACCTTCAAAAAGAAAGCTGTACCCAAGATTTCATCTTTGTTGTCGGGTTGGCGGACAATATTACGAACTACAATACTATCAAGCCCAAGATTGGCAACAGTGTTGAATATCGAAGTAAAAGCGATCGCATAATTGAAAAGACCAAAGTTTTTTGGTCCCAGGTAGCGAGCTACCCAAACTCCTACTACTAAACCCACACCCATTCGCAATACTCTATCAGCTAACAGCCAAGCTGTATTGCCAATAATTTTTTGTAGGTTAGGGCTGAGTTTGCTAGTAGCTTCTTCTATTTTTTTGAGCATTTTTATGCTTTTTTGATTTTGTGGTTTTTATCAAAAGCGATCGCACCTCTTACTTAAGTTAAGTTTTTGCTCAACGATTTTTTACCAGAATAGAACTTTTAGACACGCTACTTGACTCCATTGAATCTTTCGCATAGTAAAAATAGCTATCACGTTCGCGCTTCACACTGACACCGTTGATCACCATACCCAGTACTTTTTGACCTGACTGAGTTAAAAATTCTTTAGCTGCATTAGCACTTGTAAAGTCAACCACTTCGGGACGCACTACTAGTAAGATACCGTCAACTAATTTACCCAGAACTGCTGCATCTGCTGTTCCTGCTAAAGGTGGAGCATCGAAAATTACACAATCATAATCTTTGGTAAAGTTAGCAACTAAAGCAGCCATACGCTCTGAATCTAGTAGAGCTACTGGATTAGGAGGTATGACTCCAGATGTGAGAACGTGTAAATTGGGCATTACTTCGTGGACGACAGTCTCAATGGGAACTTGGTCAACGATGATATTACTTAAGCCTTTTTTATTGCTTAGTTGCCAAATATGATGCTGGATGGGATGACGCATATCAGCGTCCACTAACAGTACTCGCCGTTCAACTTCTACCATTGCTACAGCCAAGTTGGCAGAAACCTCTGATTTTCCTTCTTTAGGAATAGAACTAGTAACCGTAATCGCTTTTAGTTGCTTATCTGAAAGGAATTTCAAGTTTGCTTGTAGCATTTGGTATGCGTCACCTACAGGAAAATGGGGAACATCTCTACCAACTACTCTGGGAACTGTTCTATCTAATCCTTCTACTGAAGAGCTATTTTTACTACTCCTACTGATACTAGGAATTACCCCTAGCAAAGTATATTGGAAAAGCTCTCTAGCTTCTTTAACAGTCTTGATAGAGCGGTCTATTAAATCAGAAGCAAGAGCAGCAATTATTCCCAGCAGTATACCTAAAATTCCTCCACCGAAAACAATTAGAACTTTTCTCTTTCCACTTGGCTTATCTGGAACGATTGCAGGGGAAATAATTCTAGCATTACCAATATTTTGATTTTCGGCTACGTTAATTTCTTGCAATCTCGTCAAGAGTGTTTCGTAAGTTGTTTGTGCGGCTTTCAGTTTTCGCTCTAGTTCCCGTTGGGTTTGTTCTAATTGAGGTAAAGTATTGGCTCGCTGTTTGTATAACGACCATGTATTCCTCAAATCAGCAATTCGTTTCTCCAAACCAGCACGTTCTTTATCTGTGTTTGCTAAATCTTCAATCAGCTTTTGTCGTACCTCTCCCATCTGTAAATTTGCTGTAGAGATTTGCTGATTATTACCACCTACTTGCTCTACTCGCTGTTGTAGTAGGTTTTTGAGGGCAGAAACTTTTTCCTGTAACTGAGAGACTGTAGGATGTCCTGATAGGTAACGGGTTCGCGCCACCGTCAACTCGGTTTGTGCTTCTTGGAGTTCTTTGAGTACTTGTTGAGTTCCAGCTACTTGACTCAAGTCAACAGCCGATACAGCGTCTTGTGAGTTAACCCTAGCCTGAGTTTGTAATTTTTCTAGACGAGCATTAGCATCAACAAGTTGAGCTTGCGCTTGGGCAATTTCTTCTTCTAACTTAGAAATGGTATTAACTGCGGCGGTTGCTTCTTCTTGCAGAACGATTACCTTATTTTTCTCTTTGAATCTACGCAAGGCTAGCTCTGCTTTCTGCACAGATTCCTCAGTTTTAGGTAATTGCTGCAATATAAATCTACCTGCTGAGGTTGCTTCTTCTCTGTTGGCTTGGATATTTTGCTGAATATAATTATCAACTACCTTATTGATTACTTTTGCGGCTAATTGAGGATTGTCATCTGTATAAGATATTTCTAGGACATCTGTACCTTTGACACCCTCTACCTTCAAATTTTCCAAAAGTTCCTCAACTGTTAGAGGTTCACCTTCATCATTTTTGAGGCTAAGGGATGCGATGGCTTCCTGAATTACAGGAACAGATATAACGATTTTCGCCTGCGTGTCTACAGGACTGTTCTCCCGTACTAAAGATTCTAGTCTTCCGATATCTTCTCCCAATCCTGTTAGTGAGGAGGTTCGATTTGTCTTAATTAAGAGACTCGCTTGTGCTGTATATGTAGGTTTCAATGAGAGTGCGTACAGCAATGCAAGGGTGACAACTGCTCCAAAAATTCCGATTGCAGTCATCCAACGTCGTTGTAGGACAAGCAAGTATTTTTGAAAATCTATCTCTTCAACTTTTAATTCAGATTCTTTCATAGCAGATACTGACCTTATCAATCATCCATTCAATTAAAATCTGCAAGTCGTTTATACCAATTATTTATAAAATAAAGCTGCATATATATAAAGTTCAATTCTGTGCAGAGCCAAAAATAATTGATATTAGCTGATAAATCCGAAATCCTTGCTGCTTTTACAACCAACCATCCTTGCATGTCTGCGAGTAAATTCTCCTACAGAAGGATTTCCTTCTGGGTAAATTACCCCCATTGCCTGCTGCCAAAGTTCTGGAGCTGCAATAGACACTTCATAGACGCGATCGCGCTTTTTCAGGTGATACCACTTTTTTTCTTGACATTGATCACACCAGAATGCCTCCAACCATTCTCCTTGCAAAGGTACTGCGGTTTTCTTTGCTACTAAAAACAGTGCTGTTTGTCGCCCTATTCCCCTCTGTTGGAGTTGTCCTGGGCGATCAGCAAACAATGGATACTTTTGACTGACACTATCTAGATAGCATCCGTGAATCGGACAATAGATCGCTCGCCGTTTTGAACGTTTGCGATTTCGGTCACATCTTCTTTGCACCTTGACCTCTCTTGTTGGGTAAATATACATTAGAGCAAGAAGTTGGCGCTAGAGGAACTGAGGTCTAAAATTAGACCATCTTAAGTTCATTGCTAGTTTTAAGTTAATTATTTAGTTTAAATTTACTTTAGTTAATCAATTATTTAGTCATTCTTTTATAAAGATTCTGCAAAGGATGATTTTCCGCAACACAACATCAACATAGACACACGTAAAGTTTCCGGGAGCTTGGTAGCCCCTCGGCTTTAGCCAGGGGCGGAAAAGCGACATTGCGGCTTGAGCCGCAGTCTCTAATTTGATAGAATTGAGCAATCCCAGTAGGAATAATCATCGGCGTGTTGAAGC